>JANLRW010000408.1:0-2880 GCA_031361925.1 Sphingomonadales bacterium | reverse complement strand
GCTGGCAGGGAGCGTCAAGGGATGAGGCGGCTAGCCCTTGCCTTGCTGCTCGCCGCTTCGCCCGCTTTGGCCGCGCCCGAACCATTGCTCGTTGACGCGATGGACAGCACAACCGAGTGGCCAGCCGATGCCTCCGACAGCGTCACCGCACGCGCCGATACCATCGCTGCGCCAAAGGGCAAGGCGGTGCGCATGTCTTATGACTTCGGCGAAGTGTCGGGCTATGCCTTTCTCCGCCGCGAGGTAAAGCGCGACCTGCCACCAAATTTCGAAATCCGCTTTTGGATGCGTGGGGCCGGGGCGCGCAATGATTTGCAAATGAAGCTCACTAATGGCGACACGGTCTATTGGCGGACGTGGAGCGACTGGCGCGCGCCGAAGGAATGGACCGAGATTGTTGTTCCCGCACAGGAGGTCGGCTTTGCGTGGGGCCCGGATAATAAAGCGACGCTGAAAAGCATCGACGGGGTCGAATTCGTCATCGCGCGCAACCGAGATGGCGGCGCCGGAATGATCGAGATCGACGATTTGCGGATCGTGCCGCTGGCCGGGGCGCGTCCGGCAGCGGTCGCCAGCGGGCCAGACGATAATGCCCGGCTGATCGCGTTGGCAAAACAATCGCCGCGTGGCGATTTTCCGCGCGCGTTTCTGGACGAGCAACCTTACTGGACCTTGGCTGGCAGCGACGGCGGTGCGGTTGCGGCGCTAATTTCCGAAGACGGCGCAATCGAGCCTGCCAAAGGCAGCTATTCAGTCGAGCCAGCGATCATCGCGGATGGCAAGCACTACCACTGGAGCGACGTCGCCGCCAGCCAATCGCTGGTCGAGGGCTATCTGCCTATACCGTCGGTTACATGGGTCGCAGAAGGCTGGCGGCTCGACACCACGCTATTGGCCGATAGCGCGGGCCGTGGCGTTCATGCGCGTTACCGGCTGACCAATACCGACCGCGTCGCGCGAAAAATGACGCTCGAACTGCGCATCCGCCCGTGGCAGGTAAACCCGCCCGCGCAATTCCTGTCGCAGCGCGGCGGTTACAGCCCGATCCGGAGCATCGAACGACGCGCGAACACATTGGTCATCAGCCAACCGCAGGGCGAAGGCGATCCTGTTCTCAAACGGCTCCTAACGGTTGCGACACCCCCTGATCGGTTCGCAGCAGCGGCGCTGTCAGGCTGGAGCGGCAATGATGCCGCCACTGCCACGCTCGCTTGGGATGTTGCGCTGGCGCCGGGCGAAAGCCGGGCGATCACTATGGCGACGGCAGATAGCGACGCGCCACTACCCGACTGGCAGCGCGCCTATGACGATACGCTGAAGCATTGGCGCGGCGTATTGAACCGTGTCACGATCACTGCCCCATTGGCAAAACAACCCGTCATCGACTCTGCGCGCACGGCGCTTGCACATATGCTGATGAGCCGCGCCGGACCCATGCTCAAACCCGGCACACGCAGCTACAACCGCGCATGGATCCGTGACGGCGCGATGATGAGCGAAGGGTTATTGCGCGCAGGCCGCTTCGACGTCGCGCGCGAATTCGCCGATTATTATGGCAAATATCTGTTCAAGAACGGCAAGGTACCCTGCTGCGTCGATTTTCGAGGTGCCGACCCGGTGCCGGAGAACGACAGCCACGGTCAGTTTATCTTCCTGCTGACGGAACTCTATCGCTATACCGGCGACAAAGCCGCGCTTGAGCGTGACTGGCCGAAAATGGCAGCAGCGTGGGGGTATATGGACGCGCTGCGTCTGTCCGAACGCACCGACAAAAACTTGATCGCGGAGCGCCGGATGCTTTACGGTCTGATGCCGCCGTCGATTAGCCACGAAGGCTATTCGGCCAAGCCGCAATATAGCCTGTGGGACGATTTCTGGGCATTACGCGGCTTCAAGGATGCTGCCGAAGTCGCGGCGTTGCTCGGCAAGCCCGAGGAGGCAGCGATGGCCATGTCGCGTGACCAGTTTGCAGCCGACCTGCACGCCGCGATCCTGGCGGCGCGCGACCACTGGAAGATCGACTATATTCCCGGGGCCACCAGCCTTGGCGATTTCGACGCAACCTCGACGACTATCGGCCTTGATCCAGGCGGTGAACAGGCGCGGCTCGATCCGAAAATGCTGGATGCGACCTTCGAGCGTTATTGGCGCGAATTTGTCAGCCGCCGCGATGGCAAGCGCGTATGGGAGGACTACACACCTTACGAATTGCGCAACGTGTCGAGCTTTGTCCGGCTTGGCTGGCGCGACCGGGTGCAAGGATTGCTGACATTCTTCTTTGCCGACCAGCGCCCGCAAGGCTGGAATGGCTGGGCCGAGGTCGTAGGGCGCGAACCGCGCAAGGTGCGCTTTATTGGCGACATGCCGCACGCATGGATCTCCTCCGACTATCTGCGCGGCGCGCTCGATCTGTTTGCCTATGAGGACAAAGCCGAACGCCGCCTTGTGCTTGGCGGCGGATTGACGGCGGACTGGATCGGCGGAAAAGGGTCGGGTATATCGGGATTGGCGACGCCTTACGGTATGCTTGACATGACCGTCGCCGGTAATGCCAAACGGCTTGACCTGACAATCGGCGGATCGGCGCAGCCGCCCGGCGGTTTTGCTTTCGACTGGCCGTTTAACGCCGCTCCGCCAAATGCCCGGATCGACGGTCGCCGCGCGGCTTGGAGCAAAATGCGGCTGTTAATTCCCACATCCACCAAACCAATCCGCGTGGAAATCGGCCGATGATATCTCGTGCAACTGTTCACCCATTCACTCTCCCAATATCCCGGAAAGACAAATAATGACCGCAAACAATTTCCCCGAAAATTTCCTGTGGGGTGCCGCCACCGCCGCTTACCAGATCGAGGGATCGCCGCTTGCCGACGGTGCCGG
>JANLRW010000401.1:0-5075 GCA_031361925.1 Sphingomonadales bacterium | reverse complement strand
GGCCATTGGCGCGATTGGCGTCGTGTTCGGCGACATCGGCACCAGTCCGATTTACGCGTTCCGCGAAACCTTTGCCGGGCATCACCCGATCAACCCTGACCCGATGCACATCCACGGCGTATTGAGCCTGGTCTTCTGGTCAATGATGATCGTTGTGACCTTCAAATATGCGATGACGATTATGAAGGCCGACAACAAGGGTGAGGGCGGAAGCCTTGCGCTTTTGGCGTTGATCAACCGGCAGACACAGGGTGCGCGCTGGACCGCGCCGATCGTCATGCTCGGGGTGTTCGCGACAGCGCTGTTCTACGGCGATTCGATGATTACTCCGGCCATGTCGGTGCTGTCTGCGACCGAAGGCTTGAGCTACGTCCATCCCGGTTTCAAGGCATGGATTCTCCCCATTGCGATTGGCATTTTGATCGGGCTGTTCTCGATCCAATCGCGCGGCACCGCCAAGGTCGGGGCTTTGTTCGGCCCGATCATGCTCGTGTATTTTTCCACGCTGGCGGCACTTGGCGTGATCCACCTGACGAAAGGACCGGGGATCATATTGGAGACGATCAACCCACTTAACGCGATTAACTTTTTTTGGGTTGACGGTTTTCGCGCCTTCATTGCCATGGGTTCGGTCGTTCTCGCGGTCACCGGTGCCGAGGCGCTTTATGCGGATATGGGGCATTTCGGCCGCAAGCCGATTACTGTTGGTTGGTTGTGGTTCGTGCTGCCTACGTTGATGCTCAACTATATGGGGCAGGGGGCGATGATCCTGTCGATGGACGCGGCGACAGCGGCGACAACGATCAAAGATCCGTTCTTCCTGATGATCCCCGATATGGTCAAGTTACCGGTCGTCATCATCGCTTTGCTCGCCACGATTATCGCCAGCCAAGCGGTCATATCGGGTGCGTTTTCCTTAACTCAGCAGGCCATCCAGCTCGGCTTCATCCCGCGCCTCAGCATCCTCCACACCAGCGAAAAAGCGGTTGGGCAGATCTATATTCCTGTCATCAACTGGGCGCTGATGATCATGGTCATTGCGCTTGTGTTATTCTTCCGCTCGTCAAGCAATCTGGCCGCAGCTTACGGAATCGCGGTGACCGGCGCGATGTTCATTGACACCTGTTTGCTCGCCGTTGTGCTGTTCCAGTTGTGGAAATGGCCGAAATGGAAATCGCTGCCGATCCTCGCGATCTTCATTGTTGTCGATATGGCGTATTTGGGCGCAAATCTGCTCAAAGTGCCCGACGGCGGCTATTTCCCACTGTTGATCGGGCTGGGTATTTTTACGCTGCTCACCACCTGGTCGCGCGGTCGGGCGCTCATGCGTGAACGCATGGCAGAAAGCACGATGCCGATGGAGGTGTTCATTAAATCGGCCAGCAACAGCGCCGCGCGGGTGCCCGGAACCGCCGTGTTTATGGCGTCCTCGGCGGCTGGTGTGCCGTCTGCGATGCTCCACAATATCAAGCATAACAAAGTGCTGCACGAACGCATCTTGATCCTCACCGTCATGATCGAGGATGTTCCCTACGTCGATGCAAGCGAGCGGGTGACGTGCAAAGATTTGGGCGAGGGCTTTTACCGGCTGAAACTGCGATTTGGCTTTTTGGAGGAAACCGACGTTCCGGCTACGCTCGACGGCGTTGATATCTGCGGGCCGAAATTCGATATGATGCACACCAGTTTCTTCCTGTCGCGCCAGACATTAATCGCGTCGAAAATTCCGGGAATGGCGATTTGGCGCGAAAAGATGTTCGCGTGGATGCTGCGCAATGCCGCCAACGCGATGGAGTTTTTCAAACTGCCGACCAACCGGGTTGTCGAATTGGGCAGCCAAGTCGAAATTTGATCAGCGCCCGAACCTATTTCCGTCGGTCAAAAACAATGTTTGCGACAGCCCATGTGGTCTGTTAGGAACAAATATAGAACTTTGACATCGCGAGTTTTGCAATGAGTAGCCAAGTAGAGTCTGCAATATTGACCTTGCTGATTGGTGATACTGAATCCAATATCGACACAAATCTGCGCGCGCTGGTGGCCTCGCACAGCGAATTTAGCTTTTCCCACGGCATTCCGGCGCACAACACGGCATTCGAGATACTCTATCACGGCGTGTCCTTTGCCCTGTCTGTCGGTCCCCATTTTGCGAAGCGATCCACGCTCAAGCAGATATTTTGCAATGTTGATTTCGCGACCGTAGGTTGCGGCGTCCAGATCGGTCTGGGGAACCATGTGGAGGGCGGCGAGCGCGCTCCTGCAATCGTGCAAGCAATGCTTGGTATGGCGCAAAAATTAGGGTCGTCGTTGGGCGCGGTCGCGGCAATATGGCATCCAGCCGACGTCATATCGGGGTTCACCTATTTTTCTGATGCGGTGACAGACTATCTCGCCGGCGGTACCTTCCCCGTCCTCGCTTTGGTGAATTTCAAGGCTGAGGGTGACGGTGCGATTAACAGCAAGGGCCTGGCCTTTCTTTCAGGCCAAGAACTCCAGATCATGCCCGCCGGAATGGACCAGATTGAGCTGATGCGAAGGGTGGTCCGCGTTGCTCATGACATCGCCGTCAACGGGCCGATGCGCGCACCATCAAGGCTAACCGGCCTCGAACCCGGCGAGATACTTGAATTGGAGCCATTGCCCGAAGGCGGTGTGCTTAAGATGAATGCTTACCTTCAACCAAGCATCTGATTTATCATCAATCTAAAGCGAACCAACACTAAATGCGCCAAAATTGCCATTCATGCGGCCATTCGGTTTCAGCGGCAACATGACGCGCGGATATCAGCGACACCATCTAATTCCGGTGAATATCATCGGTCGTCGGGCGTTTGAAAGCCTGTTTGGCAGCGTGAGCACGGTGGGTTTTGATCCCCGGGATTTCTTGTCGAACGGCCTGTTGCTGCCCGCGACCGACGAAATAGCGCTTGCGACCGGGATGCCGTTGCACCGGGGACCGCATCGCCATTATGATGCGCTGGTTGCCGAATATCTCGGCGAGATTTCAAACGACACCCGCTGCGGCACCGTCATGCCGGGTATTCCTGCTTTTCGGCGGTTGTCCGAACTGCAAGGAACATTGCGGAGGGCGCTTTGCAACGGTGCGACGCCGATGCTCAACCGGAACGATCCGCGCGCCACCACCACCGCGCTTTGCAAGCTGGATTATGACATATTGCAAATGAGTCCGGCGCAACTGCTTTCATAAAATTTCAATATCCGATCGTGTGGCAAGTAATAACACCCGTCATCTGCCCGATTGAGGGTGGACAAGCTTGTCAACATCGCGCTATCGCAAAGTAATGCTACCGGCCCGCGCCCTATCGCTCCTGCTTCGACTTACACGCCCTTAGGCGTGCCGTTGCGCTCGGACTTGGTCCGGCGCCCCCGTCTAAGGGAATTCCCGACCCGAAATATAGTCCGCAAGGCCACTGCCGCGCGTGTTTGAATGAAGCAAATTTATGATGTTATCTGATCCTGCCCGAAAATACCGGCCGTTCCCGCAAGTTGATCTGCCAGACCGTGCGTGGCCGACACGCACCATAACGAGCCCGCCGCGCTGGCTTTCCACGGACCTGCGCGACGGCAATCAGGCGCTGATCGACCCGATGGGCGCGGAAAAAAAGACGCGTTTCTATGATCTGTTGCTCAAAGTTGGCATCAAGGAAATCGAGGTCGGGTTCCCGAGCAGCGGCGCAACCGATTTCGACTTCATCCGTGGTCTGGTCGACAGCGGGCGCATTCCGGACGATGTGATGATCCAGAGCCTGACCCAATCCCGCCGCGACCTGATCGAAAAGACTTTCGAGAGCATGGCCGGTGCGCCGCGTGCTATCGTCCATCTCTACAACGCGGTGTCGCCAGCATGGCGCGATATCGTGTTCAAGCTCGATAAACCCGGCGTGAAAGCCATCGCGGTCGAAGGTGCAACGATCCTTGCCGAACAGGCCGCGCGCTTCCCCGAAACCGACTGGCATTTCGAATATAGCCCCGAAACCTTTTCCACCGCCGAACTCGAATTCAGCCTTGAGGTGTGCGAGGCGGTAATGGCGGTGCTGAAACCCACGCCCGCCAAACCACTGATCCTCAATCTGCCCGCCACCATCGAAGCGGCGATGCCCAATATCTATGCCGACCAGATCGAATGGATGTGCCGCCACATCAGCGCGCGCGACAGCGTCGTGATTTCGCTGCACCCGCATAACGATCGCGGCAGCGGCATCGCAGCGGCGGAGCTTGGCCTGCTCGCGGGCGCGGACCGCATCGAGGGCTGCCTGTTCGGCAATGGCGAGCGCACGGGCAATGTCGATCTGGTCACGCTGGCGCTTAACATGTACACGCAAGGGCTGCACCCGGGTCTCGATTTCAGTAACATCGACGAGGTCATCCAGACCGTCGAATATTGCAACCAACTGCCCGTTCACCCGCGCCATCCTTATGCAGGCGAGCTGGTGTTCACGGCGTTTTCGGGGTCGCATCAGGACGCGATCAAGAAGGGCTTTGATGCCCATACGCGGCAGAATGACGAAATCTGGCGTGTGCCTTATTTGCCAATAGACCCCGCCGACCTGGGGCGCAGCTACGAGGCGGTCATCCGCGTCAACTCGCAATCTGGCAAGGGCGGCGTGGCGTGGGTAATTGAGCAGGACCACGGCCTGAAACTGCCCAAACGGATGCAGGCAAATTTCTCGGGCACTGTGCAGGACCTCTCCGACAGCACTGGCCGCGAACTCACCAGCGCCGACATCTGGGACGCGTTCGAGAAACGCTATCACCTGAAAGGCGAGGGCCGTTTCCGCCTGATCGATTTTCAGGAGCATAGCAGGACAGGGACTGTCCCTTTAGGGACTGTCCCCAAAGGGACAGTCCCTGACGAACGCATCTTCGCGGGCAAAATCCGCATCGACGGTGTGGAACAAAGCGTTAGTGGACGTGGCAACGGCCTGATCTCAAGCCTCGCCAACGCTTTGGAAGACGCCCTCGGCGGTCCACTCGATATCATCGACTATAGCGAACATGCCATCGGTCACGGCACCGACGCCCGCGCCGCCGCCTATGTCGAATGCCGGGTGGGT
>JANLRW010000391.1:0-3540 GCA_031361925.1 Sphingomonadales bacterium | reverse complement strand
AGTGATAGCGGCACGTGAACAGCCATCTGGTCGCCGTCAAAATCGGCATTGAACGCGGAACAGACCAAAGGATGGAGCTGGATCGCCTTGCCTTCGATCAGCACGGGTTCAAATGCCTGAATGCCAAGACGGTGAAGCGTCGGCGCACGGTTGAGCATTACAGGATGTTCGCGGATCACCTCATCAAGGATGTCCCAGACTTCCTTACGTTCCTTTTCGACCCACTTCTTGGCTTGCTTCAAGGTCATCGACAGACCCTTGGCATCAAGACGCGAGTAGATGAACGGCTTGAACAATTCGAGCGCCATTTTCTTTGGCAGACCGCACTGATGCAGTTTCAGTTCGGGACCAGTCACGATGACGGAACGGCCCGAGTAGTCGACGCGCTTGCCGAGAAGGTTCTGGCGGAAACGGCCTTGCTTGCCCTTGAGCATGTCGGACAGCGACTTCAGCGGACGCTTGTTGGCACCGGTGATCGTGCGGCCACGGCGACCATTGTCGAAGAGCGCATCGACGGCTTCCTGCAACATCCGCTTTTCGTTGCGGACGATGATGTCAGGCGCGCGAAGCTCGATCAGGCGCTTCAAACGGTTGTTGCGGTTGATAACGCGGCGATAGAGATCGTTGAGATCAGACGTTGCAAAACGACCACCATCCAGCGGCACCAGCGGGCGCAATTCTGGCGGAATGACCGGAATGACGTCGAGGATCATCCATTCGGGACGGTTGCCCGAATCGATGAAGCTTTCCACGACCTTCAGACGCTTGATGATCTTCTTCGGCTTCAGTTCGGACTTGGTGACGGCCAGTTCGGCGAGCAGATCGTCGCGTTCCTGAACGAGGTCGAGGTCCATCAGCATCTGCTTGACGGCTTCGGCACCGATCGACGCGGTGAACGCGTCTTCGCCGTACTCATCCTGCGCATCGAGCAATTCGTCTTCGCTCATCAGCTGGAATTTTTCGAGCGCGGTCAGTCCGGGCTCGGTGACGATGTAATTCTCGAAATAGAGCACGCGTTCGAGCTGCTTCAACTGCATGTCGAGAAGCAAGCCGATGCGCGAAGGCAGCGATTTAAGGAACCAGATATGGGCGACTGGCGCAGCCAGCTCGATATGGCCCATACGCTCACGGCGCACTTTGGTAACGGTGACTTCGACGCCGCACTTTTCGCAGACGACGCCCTTATATTTCATGCGCTTATACTTACCGCACAGGCATTCGTAATCCTTTACGGGGCCAAAGATGCGCGCGCAAAACAGGCCGTCACGTTCCGGCTTGAACGTGCGGTAGTTGATGGTTTCGGGCTTCTTGATCTCGCCGAATGACCATGACCGGATTTTTTCCGGGCTAGCGATGCCGATCTGGATCTGGTCGAATGTTTCGACCTTGGCGACAGGATTATTGAATTTGCTCAGTTCGTTCATTTTGTATTCCTCATCGGGTCATCGACCCTTGAAATATGCGTGGCGGCGGGAAGGGGGCGGGGGTTAGCCCGCCCGGCCCCTTATTCAGCCGCCTCGGCAAAGCCCTCGTCGCCTTCGACCAAGTCATGCGCCTTCAACTCGACATTGAGACCGAGCGACCGCATTTCCTTGACCAGAACGTTGAAGCTTTCGGGGATCCCGGCTTCGAAGGTGTCGTCACCCTTGACGATGGCTTCGTAAACCTTGGTCCGCCCGATCACGTCATCCGACTTGACCGTGAGCATTTCCTGCAGGGTATAGGCAGCGCCGTACGCTTGCAGCGCCCAGACTTCCATTTCCCCGAAACGCTGTCCGCCGAACTGCGCCTTGCCGCCCAGCGGCTGCTGCGTGACGAGGCTGTAGGGTCCGATCGACCGCGCGTGGATTTTGTCGTCAACCAAGTGATGCAGTTTGAGCATGTAGATGTAGCCAACGGTGACCTTGCGGTCGAACTTGTCGCCGGTGCGTCCGTCGAACAGGTCCGACTGGCCCGAGGTATCGAGCCCCGCCAGCGTCAGCATTTCCGACACGTCCTTTTCACGGGCACCGTCAAACACTGGCGTGCCCATCGGCACCCCACCGATTACGTGACCGGCGAGTTCGATGATATCGGCATCGCTACGACCCTTGATTTCCTTGGCGTAGTTTTCGCCGTAGGCATGGACCAGACGTTCGCGCACCGCTTCTGGCGGCTTTGCTGCCTCGGGATTCGGGTTCGCGTGGCGCCATTCTTCAAGCGCATCACCGATCTGCTTGCCAAGACCGCGAGCGGCCCAGCCCAAGTGCGTTTCGAAAATCTGACCGACGTTCATCCGCGACGGCACGCCGAGCGGGTTGAGCACGATGTCGACCGCAGTGCCATCTGCAAGGAACGGCATGTCTTCGGCTGGCAGGATGCGCGAAATCACACCCTTGTTGCCGTGGCGACCTGCCATTTTGTCGCCGGGCTGAAGCTTGCGCTTCACCGCGACGAAGACCTTGACCATTTTCAGCACGCCCGGTGCCATTTCGTCACCGCGTTCCAGCTTCTCGCGGCGATCTTCGAACTTCTCGACGATCAGTTTGACGGCTTCGTCATACTGCACCTTGACAGCTTCGAGGTCACCTTGAACCTTGTCATCGGTGACGGCAATTTTCCACCATTCAAAACGCTCGACTTCGGCGAGGATGTCCTCGGTAACCTTGTCGCCCTTCTTGATTCCCTTAGGCCCGGCAGCAACGGTCTGACCAAGCATCATGTCGCGCAGGCGATTATAGGTTGCCCGGTTCAAAATCGAGCGTTCGTCCTCGCGGTCCTTCGCCAGACGTTCGATTTCTTCGCGTTCGATAGCCATCGCACGCTCGTCCTTGTCGATGCCGTGGCGGTTGAACACGCGCACTTCAACGACAGTCCCGGCAACGCCCGGTGGCAGCTTGAGCGAGGTGTCGCGCACGTCGCTGGCTTTTTCACCGAAGATCGCGCGGAGCAGCTTTTCTTCAGGCGTCATCGGGCTTTCGCCCTTTGGCGTGATCTTGCCGACGAGAATGTCGCCCGGATGCACTTCGGCACCGATATAAACGATACCCGCTTCGTCGAGGCTGCGTAGAGCTTCCTCGCCGACGTTCGGGATATCGCGGGTGATGTCTTCTGGCCCAAGCTTGGTGTCGCGCGCCATCACTTCGAATTCTTCGATATGGATCGATGTGAACACGTCGTCTTTCACGATGCGTTCGGAGATCAAAATCGAGTCTTCGTAGTTGTAGCCATTCCACGGCATGAACGCGACGAGGCTGTTCTTGCCCAGCGCCAGTTCGCCCAGTTCGGTTGAGGGACCATCGGCGATGATGTCACCGGCAACGATTTCGTCGCCGACCTTCACCAAAGGCTTCTGGTTGATGCAGGTGTTCTGGTTCGAACGCTGGAATTTCTGCAGCGTGTAGATGTCGACGCCCGATTTGCCTGCTTCGACTTCGCCGGTCACGCGGACGACGATACGCGTCGCATCGACCTGATCGACGATGCCCGCGCGGCGCGCGCCAATGGCGGCCCCCGAGTCACGCGCAACCGTTTCTTCCATGCCGGTGCCCACGAACGGTG
>JANLRW010000365.1:0-7110 GCA_031361925.1 Sphingomonadales bacterium | reverse complement strand
GGTGATCAGGCGCGCCTGTGCCACCATGCCGGGCTTTATCCCTCCATGCCGCTCGATCCGCGCTGCAATGATTTTGCCATTCTCGACGAGGATGGCGCGTTCTTCACCGATCCCGTCTTCGTAGAGCCACTCAATCAAGCGGATATCCAGCCGCGATCAGCAGCGCGCGTGTTTCGTAAAGCGGTAGCCCGATCACTCCTGAGTGGCTGCCCGCCATCCAATCGACGAGCGCCTCTGCCCTGCCCTGGATGGCATAGCCGCCCGCTTTACCAAGTCCCTCGCCGCTTCCGATATAAGCCTCGATTTCGGCGCTCCCGAGCCGCTTGAAACGCACGATACTGTCGCTGATCCGCACGCGTTCGCGGCCGCCCGCGTCAATCACGCATACTGCACTCAAAACATGATGCCGTCGCCCGCTGAGCAATTCCAGAAACCTGCGCTGCATGTCTGCGTCGGCCGCCTGCTGCAATATCCGCCGTCCGACGGCAACCGTGGTATCGCCGGCCAGCACGATCTCGCCCTCGCCGCGTGCAACCGCCCGCGCTTTCTCCACCGCCATGCGCAACGCATAGACGCGCGGCAGCTCCGCCTTCAACGGGCTTTCGTCAATATCGGGTGATGCTATGCGCGCAGGTTCCACGCCCAAACGCGCCAGCAAATCGCGGCGGCGCGGGCTCGACGATGCAAGGACAAGCTGCGGCAAAACCCCGCAAATCCGTTTATTTAAAACGATAGGTGATCCGGCCTTTGGTCAGATCATATGGGGTGAGTTCGCACAATACCTCGTCACCGACGAGAACACGGATGCGGTTCTTACGCATTTTGCCGGCAGTGTGACCAAGCACCTCATGGCCATTTTCCAATTCGACACGGAACATTGCGTTGGGCAGCAATTCACGAATAATGCCCCGCATTTCCAAAAGTTCTTCTTTTGCCATTCGGCCCCTTGATACGCTTGATTTTACAGACTGTGTGCGCCCTTAACCGCAACGCCCCGAAAAGGAAAGGGGCAGCGTGCCTGTCGGCTAATCTGCAAACGACCGACATAATGCGACAAATTGCTACAATCTTATGCTTTCGTCTTGCCGTCACCACATTAGATATTCAAATCAACGACATCATATCAAGAGCACGATCTCCCCATGCGTATTCTCCCCCTCTCCGCCCTGCTGCTCGCCTCGACCGCTGTTCCCGCGTGGGCGCAGGAAGCCGTCGATCCGCCCGTCGATGAGCGCGCCACCGACATTGTCGTTACTGCAGAACGCATAAAGGGTTCGGTCGATACCGATGTGCCGCCCGTCGAAGAACTCAGCGAAGCAGACATTGCCGCAGTGGGTGCGTCGTCGATTACCGACTTGGTTGCCGCAGTGTCGCCGCAGACCGGATCGGGTCGCGGGCGCGGCGGGGGTCAACCAATCATCCTGCTCAACGGCAGACGGGTATCAGGGTTCCGCGAGTTACGCGACTTGCCGCCCGAGGCGATCAAGCAAGTGCAAATATTCCCCGAGGAGGTCGCTCTGCAATACGGCTATCGCCCCGACCAGCGTGTTATCAATTTCATTCTGAAAGACAACTTTGCGTCGTTTGGTGCAGAGGTAGAATATGCGCAGCCGCAAGACGGTGGCCAAAGCACCAAGGAATTCGAGGCAACGCTGACCCGCATCGGTGCCAACACCCGGATCAATATCGACATCGAATATGAAACCGGCAGCAGCCTGACCGAGGCTGAGCGCGACATTATCACGAGCAGCGGATCGGTGCTGGCGCTGAACGGAAATGTAACAGGGCTCGGGCTTGGCGGCGAGATTGATCCAGCGCTCAGCACACTCGCTGGACGAGTAATAACGCAGGCTGGCATTCCGTCGGTGAGCAATCCCGCTTTGGCGCAATTTACCGGTGGGCTGAACGATGGCGACATCGGGCAGTTTCGGACCTTGATTCCGCAAACAGAGCGTTTTGAGGTCAACACCACCTGGAGCAAGTCGCTATCGCCGCAAAGTTCGGTATCGCTCAACGCCAACTACCAGTTGCAAGGCAGCACATCATTGCAAGGATTGGCCGGAACCAGTTTTACACTGCCTGAAACCAGCCCGTTTTCGCCGTTCAACCAGGACGTAACGATCAGCCGCTATTTCAATAGCCCGCGCGCATTGGAGCGTGAGAGCGAACTGCACACCACGCAGTTCGGTGGTTCATATAGCAATACATTGGCCGGATGGATCTGGTCGGTGACCGGCGATTATTCACGCATCGACAGCGAGACGAGATCAACGCGCAATGTTGATTTCGCAAGCTTACGCGCCGCAGTGTTAAACGGAACCGCCAACCCGTTTGCCGAAGGGTTCGGCAGCAATCTGCTATTCCTCGCCCCCGACCTATCCGACAGCCTGTCGCAGACCGGCAATGTGCGAAGCACCCTTTCGGGATCGCTTTTGCGGTTGCCAGCAGGGGAAGTGCGCACCACGTTGGCATCGGGGTTTACCCGCCAGACGCTTGACAGCGAAACCTATCGCTCGGGTGTAACGGCTAATGTCAAACTGCGTCGCAATGTAGTAAACCACTCGGTCAATATCGACATGCCGTTAACCGAACGCGAGGCTGGCATCGGGGCGAGCATTGGCGAAATAGGTTTGAACGGCAACATCGGCTTTAGCGAACTTTCAGATTTTGGCCAGCTCGTTGAATATGGCGCGGGAATTCGGTGGTCGCCGCTTGAGGACTTGAGCTTTTCCGCCTCGATCATCGGCGACGAAAATGCACCGGGAATTGGTCAGCTGGGTAATCCGTTACTGGTCACGCCCAATGTTGCGATCTACGACTTCACGCGCGGTGAAAGCCTGTTTGTGACTGTGACAACGGGTGGCAATGCGGCTTTAGTCGGCGAAAAGCGCCGCGATTTGAAACTGGGGGTCAACTGGAACCCCAAATTCATGAAGGACTTAGGTATCCAAGCTGAGTTTTTCAAAAATGACAGCCGTAACACCACCGCGTCCTTCCCGCTGCTAACGCCCGAAATCGAGGCGGCATTCCCGGGCCGTGTCGTGCGTGACGCCAGCGGGCGGTTGATCAGCATCGACCAACGCCCGGTCAATTTCGACCGCGAACAGTCGCAGCGGGTTCGCTGGGGCTTCAACGTCTCGGGCGGGATAGGCCCGCAACAGCAGGGCGGACCATTTGGCGGCAGACCGGGTGCTGGCGGGCCACCACGCGGCGGTGCTGGTGGCCCGCCCCCGGGTGCGCGCGGTCCCGGTGGCGGAGGAGGCGGCGGCGGCCCCCGGTTTGGCGGCGGCGGCCCGGGAGGCGGACAACCAAGCCGTTGGCAATTGGCGCTCTATCACACCTACCGGATACAGGAAGAAATCACGATCCGCAGTGGTGTTCCAGTTCTCGATCTACTGGACGGTTCGGCAACCAGCGGCAACGGCGGCGCAGCGCGACACGAGGTCGAGCTATCGGGCGGAGTGTTCCACAAGGGGCTTGGTTTGCGGCTCCAAGGCAATTACCGCAGTGGCACGACGGTCAACGGCAGCGCGCTGCTTGGCAGCAGCGACTTGCGTTTCAGCGATTTGACCACACTCAGCGCATTTCTCTTCATCAATCTTGACCAGCAGGCCAAGCTGATCAAATCGCTACCGCTGCTGAAGGGTAGCCGGATTACCTTCCGCGTGGAAAATGTGCTAAACGATATCTTGGACGTCCGCGATGACGCCGGACTGGTTCCACTCGGCTATCAGCCTGGCCTGATTGATCCGCGAGGCAGGGTTTTCGAGTTGAGTTTCCGCAAGCGGTTCTGATATGGCGTCGCTTTGAGATTATAGAGGGAGAATATCATGCAACTACGTCGCTTGATCGCGAATTCAGCGATGGTGGTCGCTTCTGTGGCGCTTTTGGGCACCGCAGCCAGCTCGGCAAAGATCGCAACGCAAAAGGGGATGCTGACGATCTACGCTGGTCAGAAATTCACTGGTGATTATCTTGAAGTGACAAAAGACCGGCCAAGCATCTCGACCGATTTTACGATCGGCAGCGTCGCGGTGTTTGAAGGCGAGAAATGGGAATTGTGCGAAGGCCAGCGTTACAAAGAACCGTGCATTATATTTTCGGGTAACGAAACCGATATGGGTCAGGTCATGATCCGCTCGGCGCGCAAGGTAGTCGCCACCACTGCGAACTAAGTTCGTGCCGTTAGCGAACGCCTTTTAACTTGGCCACGATGCGCCATGCATATGACTTCGCCATGTTTTGCGCTGGATAACGCCCCGGCGCTTTCGGCTTGATACCCCACCGGCGGAGCAATCCATTAAACGCCCGCGCATCGGATTCGGCAAAGCTCCAGTCCGAACGCCAGGTAATCGACAGCGAGATCGAAACCGCAGGACCGTTCTTCACATGATGCGGTGCCATCACAGGCACAAACAAAGCTTCGCCGGGTGCCAACGGCCATCCGGTGCCGCCGACCGCCAGTTCATCGCGCCACACGAGATTGCGGTGGCCACCGACATGATAGCCCTCGTGCGTTTCATCTGGCGCGAACCGCGCATCGCCTGCCGGGAATTGAGTCATCACCTTCGTTCCGCGCAGTTGCAGCAAAATATTATGCTCGGGATCGAAATGATAGGGCGTGACCGCATTGGGGCTGGACACAAAAATAAATCCCTGCGGACGCATCATCTGGCCAGTTTTTTCTTCGATATGCGGTTTTAGTTCGGCAAGCAGACCAAGCAGCAACGCTTCATATTCGCGGTTCTGCTCGATATTCTTCAACACCGCCCAACTGCCGCTGGTTTCAACCATCCGGATGGTATCGCCGATGCTTAGGCCGTTGGCAGGGACCAAAGCCGGGTCGATCCCGACCGGCAGATCGCCCTTATTATATTCTACCGACGCAGGAGGCAGCGTTTCGCCGAGTTGTGCCAGCCGCTCGATCGACAACAGCGGATGATCGCCGAGTGCATGGTTAAGCTTATGCGGGGTTTCGGGATAGTGACGGGCAAATAACTGCCGGTTGGTAGAATCGAAAACGGCGGTCATTCGTCGTCTCCTTGCGTTGGGTGGGTGGCATAAGATTGGCGCGACGCGCCGCGTGCGAGCTCGGCACTGAGCAGCGCGCCGAAGATCGCGCGCCTGCCCGAACCGCCAATGGCAACCGAATAGCGCCCGATAGCGCGCCTGCCAGTCCACAGACTGTCAATCATCGGATGGCCCTCAGCGGCGCAGCTGTCGCAATAGTCGGTGTCGGGGCGGTCCAGTAGCGCAAGATTTTCAATCTGCAACAATACGCCGGGCGAGAAGCGCGCATAATTCTCATCAAAAGCGGTTTTGAACGAAAAACTACCCGGCGCGCACAGGAAATTGACCAGCATCGCTAGCGGCTTGCCGTCGAGGCGCAATTCGAGCCGTTCGAGCTTGCCGCACGCCGCCGCACCCGTCAGCGCTGCTGTAAACAGATTGCGGGTTTGCGCCGAGCAATCGAGGGCGGAGCCGTTACTGCCCTTCCATCCACCGCGTTCAAGCGCAAGGAAATCAATTATCCACTGGTCGAGATTATTTTCGTCGAATTGCCGGGAAAATGTAAGCGCCCCTTCCTCCGCCAGTCGGTTTTTCTGCCGCCGCAGTTCCTTGCGCTTTTTGGCGCGCACCGCAGTTTCGAAATAGGCGTCAGGTGTCATGTCACCGTCAAGTAACGCGCGTTCTTCGCGGTGGACCAGAGCACAGCGCCGGCGATCCGCATGGCAGATTGCTTCGAGTGCAGCGACCAAAGGGCCGTTGACGTCCAAACAGTTGAAATGCGCAAACAGCGCTTGCCCGGGCCGGGCGTCGAGCACGGGGAGCAACGCGTGCCAAAATCCCTGCTCATACCCTGCTCGAACCAAAGGTGTTCCCAAAAACGCATTATGATGCAGCCAGTTTTGCACGTGCGGCACCGGCCAGCGACCATAGTTGGCTTGCGGTGCGAGTGGCATCAACGCGATGAGTATCTCGCCGTCCCACAAGGTGAACAACTGAACACGGCCATCCGGATCGAACTGCGCCAGCGCAGGCGCCAGAAACCAGCTTTCGCCAAAGGCATTGGGTTCCGACGCGTGGCGCGCCAATTTATCCCAAGCAGGTGGTAGCGCGTCATCCAGCAGCACGCGCCAGCTATCCAGCCGCGATAACAGGCAACCTGCACCGCCTTCAAAATTGATAGCCCTAGACGCCACGCCGCCCCTTTACGCATAACTGTGCAGGGTCGGGCTTAGCAGCAGGCGGCAAATAAATTGCTAACGCTCACAAAAAAGGCCGCCATCCGGTGTGGAGAGCGGCCTTTTTGTATTCTTCAGATTGCGGTTACTTTGCGGCGATTGTAACAGTTACCGGCGGTGCTTTATCGGGATCGGTCGCAATATAGGCGGGGTTAAAGCGTTCGGCCCATGCTTCGGCTTCTTTCAACCACTGGATGTGCACATCCTCATAGGGCAGATTATGTGTACCCTTGGGTTGCTCGACATATTTAAAATCGACGCCCTCTTTCTTGCCCGAGCTTTTCAGTCGCGAAACCAAGGTGCGTGATTGCTCGATCGGAATACGCGCATCGCGAAGTCCAGCCACAATCAGTATCGGTGCCCAAGGCCCATCAGTATTGCGCGCCGATGAGATCGAGATCAGATTGTCTGAAGTAGCCTGATAATTCGCGCCGAAATCACCAAAAGCACGGGTATCAAAAGCCTTCATCATCGGAAAGTCGTATACCCCAGCCCCGGCAATCGCGCATTTCCATTTGTCGGCATCACGCTGCGCTCCGCGTGCAGTCGCATAGCCGCCATAGGACCAACCCATGATGCACGCGCGCTTGGGGTCGATCAGGCCCGATTGACCAAACCACGTAAGCACGTCGTTCAAATCATCCTGCATCCGGACGCCGTATCCATTAGGTTTGCGGCCTTCCTTTACGAATTCCTTGCCGTAACCGCCCGACCCGCGATAGTTCGGTTGGATGACAACATAGCCCAGTTCAGCCATTGCTTGGTGCCACGGGAAGAAACCAAACTCCTCCTTGTCACGGATGCCGAACGGACCGCCGTGAGGCATGACGATTACGGGCAGATTTTTTCGGTTTTGGCGGTGCCG
>JANLRW010000355.1:0-1908 GCA_031361925.1 Sphingomonadales bacterium | reverse complement strand
GTCCCGTCCGGTTTTATTGCTGAAAAGCTGAACGGTTTTGAGCCTTGATCAGCCGCCATCTTGTGTTTCGGCAAGCCGGTCCACTGCGGCAGCGGCAACCGCAGACAAGCCAATACCGCCATTTTTTAGGATCAGCTTTTTCATCCTTGGGTCCCAATATAGCTCGATATGGCGCGATGTCGCCGAAACGGGGTCGTCATCGGTCGCGAGGTTTACCGCGATCTGGTTCGCCATATAGACAAGGCGCTCGGCGCTGTTCATTCGGCCGGAACACCGGGTTCAATCCGCCGCGCGCGTTCCGATAACGCTTCATATTCCTCCTGCCACTCGGTCGGCCCGTTCGACGCACTGATCTGCACCGCTGTAACCTTATATTCGGGGCAGTTGGTCGCCCAGTCGCTATAATCGGTCGTCACGACATTCGCCTGCGTCACGGCGTGGTGAAACGTTGTGTAAACGACACCAGGCGCAACCCGGTCGGTAACAGTCGCGCGCAAAGTTGTTTCACCGGCACGGCTGGCCAGCTTTACCCAATCGCCAGTTTTCAGCCCGCGATCCTCGGCATCGACCGGGTGGATTTCGAGCAAATCCTCCTTGTGCCAAGCAACATTCTCGGTGCGCCGCGTTTGCGCGCCGACATTGTAATGCGACAATATGCGCCCGGTGGTGAGCAATAATGGAAAACGCGGCCCGGTTTTTTCATCGGTCGGCACATAATCGGTGACAACGAATTTGCCCTTGCCGCGAACGAAACCGTCAATGTGCATCGTCGGCGTTCCATCAGGGGCATCGGCAGTGACCGGCCATTGTAACGAGCCGGTTTCGTCAAGGCGGTCAAATGACACACCGGCAAAGGTCGGCGTCAGCCGGGCAATCTCG
This sequence comes from Sphingomonadales bacterium, assembly GCA_031361925.1. Classification (GTDB taxonomy): domain Bacteria; phylum Pseudomonadota; class Alphaproteobacteria; order Sphingomonadales; family Sphingomonadaceae; genus Sphingorhabdus_B. The sequence goes on along the minus strand of JANLRW010000355.1, from coordinate 1,029 downwards.
TCCATGATTTCGCTTGGGTGATTGTAATTCCAATCAAGCCCCATCGCTTGGGCCAAACGCTGCGTTACCTCCCAATCTTCGAGCCCGTTCATCGGCGTCATTACCTTGCGCACCGGTTGAATGCGGCGTTCGGCGTTGGTGAAGGTGCCGTTCTTTTCGAGGAAGGTCGATCCCGGTAGAAAAATATGCGCGTAATGCGCGGTTTCGTTGAGAAACAGGTCGTGGACGATCACGCATTCCATCGCCGCCAAACCCGCGGCGACATGTTTGGTATTGGGGTCGGAATGGAGGATATCCTCGCCTTGAACATACAGCGCCTTGAACACGCCATCCACCGCCCCGTCGAGCATGTTGGAAATCCGCAATCCTGGCTCCGGGTCGAGCGATACGCCCCAGTCATTTTCAAACAGCCGCCGCGTGTCGCCATCGCTGATATGGCGATAGCCTGACAATTCATGAGGAAAACTACCCATGTCGCAGGCGCCCTGGACATTGTTCTGGCCGCGCAGCGGGTTCACTCCGACACCGCGCCGCCCGATATTGCCCGTCGCCATGGCCAAGTTCGCGATTGCCATCACGGTCGAGCTACCCTGACGGGGCTCGGTAACGCCTAGGCCATAATAGATCGCGCCATTGCCGCCGGTTGCATATAAACGGGCCGCTGCGCGCAGCTCTTCGGCGCCAACCAAGGTGACGGGTTGCAGATTTTCCGGGCTGTTGCGCGGCAGCGAGACGAACTCGGCCCAATGGCAATATTCGTCCCAGTCACAACGTTCACGGATGAATTCTTCGTCGGCCAGCCCTTCGGTCACGACGACATGCGCCATCGCCGTCAGCACCGCGACATTGGTGCCGGGGCGAAGCGGCAAATGATGCTCGGCCTCGATATGCGGGGAGCGCACGATGTCGGTTCGGCGCGGATCAATGACGATCAGTTTTGCAGGCGGTCGTCCATCTTGTCCGCGCAGCCGCCGCTTCATCCGGCTGGCAAAAACCGGGTGGCCGTCGGTCGGGTTGGCGCCGATAATC
>JANLRW010000037.1:0-5219 GCA_031361925.1 Sphingomonadales bacterium | reverse complement strand
CCAACCGCTGCGGTGTATCCGAACCGGAAACGCCGATAGTTGTTATCAACCCGCTTTGCCCGCCACCATATTGCCCTGCAGCAGTTAAGCCAGGTTCGCTCGCACTCATGCGCCAGAAACTATAGCCATAGACATTCACCGATACTGCGCGCCGTGACAGCGGCTTCGTGTTGCCCGTTGCTCCAATAGCGGGGTTGGGTGCCGGGGTCTCTGGAATTGTTTGTGTGGTTAGTGGTAAGGATATCTGGGTTAGCGTAAGAGCGTGTGGGGTTGATGTCAATGCAGATGAATTGCCTGTCACTTTGTCAGTCACGGGCATCATCGGCGATTTGGGTTCTGCCCGGCGACAGCAGACACTTTGTCCATCACCGCGCTCCCATATCATGTTGCTGAACGGCTTGATTGATGGCTCGGCACCACGACGCTCAACGCCTCGGGCGGCCACAGCGACTGGGGTATCGCTGCCGGGGAGGTGCGTTATAATTCGTGCCGCAGTCCATGTGCCGCACAGGATCACTAGGAAGCCGAGATGCCTGCCTTTGAATTCAGTCATGCGGAGCCACAATCTGCGGCACGACATGGTGTGTCGTTTTGTCCCACGTCAGCGGCACGCCGAAGCAATGCCGAAGATAGGCCATACACGCGCGCCGCGCCGCCATAATCGCAATGACATTGGCAATCAGGCTGCGCGGGATGGACCGGGCCGCTTCTCCTCGACCGTATAATACACCGACAAAGGCCGCTCGCACGCTCGCGCGCCAAATCAGGAAGAAGGCGTTGACGGCGAGCAGAGTAGTGGTCGCACCGGGCAGCGGCGCGGGACGGAACAGCCCACCGGCAGTGGCGAGCGCGAGGCCCGCGGTCAGCACGACGCACATATAGGCCGTCATCAAAACAATTGCCGCAAATATCGAGCGCCTGTCATGCAGCCGCATCCACTTTTCGGCGATGCTTCCGCTCCAGCCAAGGCGGTCCCATCCGGCCAGCGCGATGCCCGTCAACCACCGCGTTTTTTGCCGTACCGACGCATCAAGCGTGTCGGGAAAGCACGCTTTGGTGCCGACCAATTGGCCGTGTCTGTCATATATCCGCGCCATCATCGTTCGCGCGCCCGATGCACCGATCCGGATGCCCAGTTCATAGTCTTCGGTCAGGCTGTTTTGATCAAACGGGTTGCCGCCACTCGCCAGCGCGATGCGGCCGAGCAAATTGCGGTCAATTGCACAGCCCACACCGGCGAGCGGGAGTGCGGCCCCAATGGCCTCGCGAACAACCATCGACTTGCCATGGCTTTCAGCAAATTCGTCGCAATAATGTGCGCTGATCCAACGCGAACCTTCGGTGCGCACCGGAATGACGGGCAATTGGACGCCAGCAGCTTTTTCGATCATACGATCAAAAACGGCAAGCTCGCTGGCATGTGGGCAATCTTCGGCATCGTGCAATATTATGGCTTTTGCCTTATATCCACTTGCCAGCTCATCCGACAACAGCGCCTGCCAAAGCCGGTTCAAGCAATCGGCTTTAGTCGTCGGTCCTGCGTGGCGCGTCAGTATGAGCTTGACGTTCGGGTCAAATGTCGCCGCGCGTAACACGTGTTTGATACCGTCATCGTCGTTCGGGTAGCAACCGACATAGATATGATAGCGCGTGTCTCCACCGCGCCAGTTTCGGCTACACTGCGCCAGCATCGCACCGATCACATTGGCTTCGCGCCAAGTGGGTATGAAAACGGCAAGCAGGCCGGGCTGGGCCGGTGGCGGCAACTGGTCAACCCGCATCGGCGGCGCTTCGCGGTAAATGGTCAATCGACGATAGAGCCAGCGCGCTGCCCAGATGATGTCGATGCACAGGTCATCGAGCGCGCCGACCAGCATCCAGACAGCGCTGAATAACAACAACTCATGCTGCACAATCTCGACGGTTTTGAATAATTGGTCCATCGACGCACGGGTCCCCCAATCGGCGATCGCCATTTGGCGCGCCGCGTTCCTTCATTGACTTTCGATTGAAATTTACCCGTTGGTGGGCGAGCCTTGCTTTGCGGCCTTTTCGTGGTTCCAGTCTTTCCGCGTGCCAGCCACCATCACCCACAATATCGGGATGCTCCAGAACGCGAGCAGTGCCTGATATGCCTTCGGCAACAGCTCGGGCACCCACATCGTTGCTAGGTGTGTGGCAACAGCGATCAATTGAAACCCGACCGCCCATATCGGCCAAAAACGGTTACTGTTCATTGCCAGTCCGGCCAGCGCCAGCAAACATGCACTATCGACTGCAAACACGGTGTAGGATGTGCTCGCCCAAGTCGGTTCGATAATCGTTGCCAGCGCGGTCAGCACGGTCGCCGCGACAAAGATTATCGAACCGATCCGTCCGGTCCGTCCGCCTACTAAACTCGCATATCCAACGCAGAGCAGTAGGGCAAAAATGAACGCGGCCTGTCGAATGTCCATAACTTGCCCGTCCTCAGACCATGGCCAGAGAACGGGCAAGCATCCCCAACATCAGCCGTTTACGACCCGCAAGCCGGCTGGTTGGGAAAGCGGTCCGTTGCCAACGCAACCGAAATTGATTTCCTGTAAATTACTGTCGCGCTGGGCAATCGCGATCTTTCGGTGTGCGGAAACAAAGCCTTTGCGCGCATCGACCAATTTGGTCAGGCCAATCGCTACGCCTTCGATTGCCGCTTGGGTTTGCGCAGGCGGCGCGTCGGATGTGCGGCAGGCGTCGATAACCGAATATGTCAGGCTGGCGATATCGGCCAACGCGTTGTCGATTGCCTGATGCGTCGAGCGAATGTCGGTGGCGAGCTGCTGGGCAGCTTTGTGGTCAAAATTTATCATCGCGTATCTCCCTGTTGGTCTGGATATCGCCGAGCCAGCATTGGGAGACCTATTGGAGCAGTCGCAACGTCCCTGTCAGAACCACAACCACAAGCGCGATCACCAATGTGCTAAAAAACGCGATATTCAGCGATTGAACCAATATTTCCTTCTTCGATAACTCATGCCTCTCCCCGCCTATGGGTGGAACAGAAATGAACGAAGATGCCCTCGAAAAAAGCTGGTCCACCCGGTTAGGGGGTGAAGCCGAAATATCGCCAATCGTGTTCTGCTCAAGCCATTGCGGTTGGTATACGAATGGTTGGGATATCCCGTCATCCTCCATGGCAGCGAATATCTTGGCGGCATCCTTGCGGCTGAGTGCATCAAGCTTGCGGCGTGCGGCATCGAGCCGCTGGTCGACGGTAAAGGGTGAAATGCCCAAAATACGGGCGATTTCCTTGGACGTATGGTGATCATCGACAAGGCGCAAACACGCCTTCTGCCCCTCAGTCAGCTCTGGCCGCGCGCCTGTCGTCATGCGCAACATCCCTGCGCCGCGCATCCCCTACTTTGTTTCCGGCTGGCCAATATTCTTGCCCTTTCTTTACATTTGTTAGCCTATGCAAAACCAGCAAAGCAAGAATTATGGTGCCAAAGATTGTGCTCTGCTTGCCAATGGTTATAGCTGCAGCCATAGCATCGGATGATGAAGGAACGGGGTAAACGCACCGAAGCGCCGTCGGCTCTGCGCGACTTCTTGACCAGCGAAGCGGCGGGCGGAATAATATTAATGGCGGCGGCAGCTGCGGCAATGATTGTGGCTAATTCCAGCCTTGCTGCGGACTATTTTCGTTTTGTCCATGCCGTCACCGGTCCCGAATTGACGCCTAAATTGGGTCCGATGACAGTTCATCTGTGGATCAATGACGGATTGATGGCGATATTCTTTTTGCTTGTCGGGCTAGAGATCAAGCGTGAATTTGTCGACGGGCACCTCGCGACATGGGCGGATCGGCGCTTACCTGTCATCGCAGCAGCGGCGGGAATGTTGGTCCCGGCGGCGATTTATCTGGCGATTTCGGCGGGTCAGCCCGAGTTGATTCGCGGCTGGGCGATACCCGCAGCGACCGACATCGCATTTGCGATCGGCGTGCTGGCGCTGCTCGGAAGCAGGGCGCCCGCCTCGCTCAAACTGTTTTTAACCACTGTTGCTATTGTGGATGATATGGGTGCGGTGGCGATTATCGCCCTGTTTTACACCTCGGGGTTGAACCTGGCCGCACTTGCCGCGGCTTTCGTCTTCTGGTTGGCAATGTTGGCCCTTGGCCGGTTAAAGGTCAATGCGCTATGGCCTTACTTGATACTGGCTGCATTGCTTTGGTATGCAACGTTGCTGTCGGGCGTCCATGCAACGATTGCAGGCGTAATGGCCGCCTTTGCGATACCGGTGCGCCGGACAATCGGCGTACCCGATGCCGAAGATTCGACGTTACACCGGCTTGAACATGCGCTTGCCAGACCCGTTGCTTTCCTCATCGTTCCGCTGTTCGGCTTTGCCAATGCTGGGGTCTCGTTGGAAAGTGTCGGCCTTTCGTCGCTAGCCGAACCCTTGCCACTCGGCATCGCTCTAGGGCTTTTTCTCGGCAAGCAACTCGGCATTTTTGGCAGCGTCTGGGCCGCGGTCAAACTTGGCATCGCGGTCCGACCGAAGGACGTCAGTTGGACGCAAGTTTACGGCGTGGCTTTGCTGTGCGGCATTGGTTTTACGATGAGCCTATTTATCGGCGGGCTGGCGTTTAAGGATGCAGCACAGGGCGATGCGGTGAAGATCGGCGTGCTGATGGGGTCGTTGTTGTCGGCGGTTGCGGGGTATGTGGTGTTACGGATCGCCGGGCAAAAAACCGAAAAAGCTGGAGAACAGGAATGAAGCACTGCTCTATATTGCTTGCAGCTTTGCTGCTGACATGCAGCTGCGCGGGCATAAGTCCACCGCCTAGCGCGCCTATCTCAGCGCCTGAAAAGGTAATAAGCGATTTAGCCGACGCTTACATAAAGCTGACGTTGGAAGCTGGCACGCATGAAGCGGAATATGTCGATGCCTATTATGGCCCGGCGGGCCTGCAAGACGCGGCCAAAGCGAATCCGCGTTCGCTCGCCGATCTGATTTCTGACGCGCGCGTGTTGACGGCATCGATCGACGCCGCGTTGCCGAGGATTTCAAACGACACGGAGCGCCGCCGCGCCACCGCACTGCGCGGGATGTTGGTTGCGGCGGACACGCGGTTGCAGATGTTGCAGGGCAAGAAGTTTGCGTTCGACGATGAAGCCAAGGGGCAGTTCGCAACGGTTCCCGATCTGAAACCGCTTGAGCATTACGATCCGATCCTTGCC
>JANLRW010000347.1:0-6283 GCA_031361925.1 Sphingomonadales bacterium | reverse complement strand
GAAATACGCGCCGCCATCATTATCACGGGTGCCTCCGAGAGCATGTTCGCCTGCGCGGATCTGATGTTCGGCATTATATCCCGATTTGCGGGCGCGGGTATAATAATAGTCGATGACATTCTGCATCGCCGCCGAAGTGGTGAAGGTCGCGACGCGAATGTCACAGATGCCGCCATCTACGCCGCCTGCTTCCTTCACGCGGCCGCGCGGATAGACCGGGAATTCAGCCGGCATCCGGTTCGCCCAGCCCGCGCCATATTGCAGCTTGGCATCGCATGTGCCTTTGCCGCGCGTGACGCCCTGATCGGCGGCCAGCGAACCCAATGTTGCCGCCCGCCGCTCACCACAGCTGGTGCAGTCTTCCGCCGCGACGGTCGTGGGTTTAGGCGCACGCATAAGCTTCGCGCCGTTCAGCGCCTCAATCGACGAATCGCCGGTGTAGCTGCTGTCTGGGCCGCTATCCGCCGGTATTGCCCCGGACAGCGGCTTGTCGCTATCCTTGACGGTGTTCACATTGGCGCTGTCGGTCAGGTCGGGGTCGACTAGGATGCGGTCGTTGAGCGCAGTGTTCATCGCCGGGTCGCTGCCTTTGCCGGTCAGCTTGTTGTCTAGTTCGGCGACCGCAACCTCGTCACTCGCCGTGTCGCCACACGCCACTAGCGGCAACGCGAGCGCAACGCTGAGCAATAATGGAACGGTTAGACGGGAAAAGGCACGCATGATGCAGGCTCCTATGGACTTCATGGGATGACGTTGCGGCGATGCAACCGCAAAATCTAGCCACAAAGGTGGTTAATCCGACCCCCGAGTCGGATTTACCCTAAACCGAGCCCGCCGTTGTGCCAGCGCGGGACAGCGCCGCGCTGCAAGTTAACGTTAGCGGCTTACTTTACCACGCCGCGATAGCTCAGCGCGGTTTTCGCCCCCGGCGCAATTGCTTGGGCAAATACCCAGCGAACGTGCGTTACATCGTCGGGCGTCGCTGCGCGCGTGGTTTCGGTGCCGGTATCGGCGGCCTTAACCTTGACAGTCATTGCTGCAAGCTTGCCCCAGCTTAGGCCGCCATCGACTGACACTTCGGCCCAGTCCTCGGCTGCCCCAATAAACGCGACCGCGCCGGGAATAGGGTTGATCGCACGGAAGCCAGAAGCGGCCTCTGTCCCGGTGTTGATGACACTAAGCGTAAACACGACACGGTCGCCGGGTACCACAACTACGTCCTTTGGTTCACGCAGCACGATCGTTTCCGTGCCGGCCGTATCGACCTCGGTGCGTTCAATTTTCACATCGCTCGACAAACTCACCGGCGATTTGGCTGCAGATGACGTTTGCGCATATGCGGCGACCGATGCCAGCACAGAACCCGAGATAAACGCCGCGCCAAGCGCAAGCGCATAAGCCGCATTCCAAAATTTCATCTTCATGGTCCGTCCCAATTCCGAGTTAAAGCCATTTTACGTCGCAGCACAGATTATCAGCGAAAAATGGTTAACGAGTAGTAAAACTGGCGCGAAAATGGATGATTTTCCCGGTCACTGGACGCACTCATCAATGGTTGGAGCGGTCCCGTCAGCAGTGCCAAAAGCGGCGCACCGCAGGCATATTTACATGATTAGCAATATGTAAACCAGATTGATTTAACCTCTATTTTCTATGACCCGGATTCTGTCCCACTGCTCCAATGGTGTGCGTTAACGACGATGGCTGTTACGCGCCTGTTCAAAAGCTTCCCCGGCATGTCCGCCGCCGCTGGCGCGGATTATGGATCGGTCGCGGTTATCGCACCGGGCGACGTGGGCCGCCGCTTAGAAGTGCTTGATGATTTCGAACAGGCCGGCATCGGCTGGCTTTGGGCGACCGACGCCGAGGCGCGGCTGATCTACATTTCAGAGAATGCTGCTGAAAAACTCAACCAGCCGATCGAGCATTTGCTCGCGCAACCGCTCATCAAATTGTTTGAAGCCGATGCCGCCAATCCTGGTGAGCGATCCGACCGTCCGCTCAACTTTCAATTGACCGCGCACAATAAGATTGTTGACCAAACTGTCCGATTTGCGCTTCGCCCGGCGCAGGATGGCGGGCGCCAAACATGGTGGTCGATATCGGGGCATCCCAAGTTCGACAAGTCAGGAAACTTTCAAGGGTATCGCGGCAGCGCGAAGGACATCACCGTTGAATATGAGCGCAAGCTTGTAGACTCGCGGCTTGCCGAATTCGACTCGCTAACTGGCCTAGCCAACCGCCACCGCATGGACAAACGGCTCGAGGGCCTGCTCGCAGCATATAGATCCGCGAAACGCAGTTGCACCCTCGTGATGCTCGACCTCGACCGGTTCAAGGCGGTCAACGACACTTTGGGTCACCCCGCGGGCGATGACTTGCTGCAACAGGTTGCCAGACGGCTCGAACGCGTCGTCGGCACCCGCGGCGAAATTGGTCGGCTGGGCGGCGACGAGTTCCAGATCATCCTGCCCGACCTCGATGACCGCGGAAAATTAGGCGAACTTGCCAGCAAGATCATCCAGATCATCTCGCAGCCTTATATCATCGACGACAAGCGCGCGACGATTGGCACTTCGATCGGTATCGCCATTGCGCCTTATGACGGCATCGAAAAGAATGATGTCGTCCATAATGCCGACTTGGCACTCTACGCCGCCAAAAACGGCGGACGCGGGCAGTTCCGTTTCTATTCCGCCGACTTGAAGGACGAAGCCGAAGAGCGCCGTATCCTCGAGGAAGGCTTGCGCGAGGCGTTGCAGAACGAGTTGCTTGAGCTGCACTATCAACCAGTGGTGCGCACCGCCGACAATATGGTGGTTACATTCGAGGCGCTGATCCGCTGGGAACATGCCGAACGCGGCACGATCAGCCCCGATGTCTTTATTCCGATTGCCGAAGAATCCGACCTCATCAATCAGCTCGGCGCATGGGCGCTGAACCGCGCCTGTCAGGACGCAATGGCATGGCCCAAATCGGTGCGCGTCGCGGTCAATGTGTCCGCTGCGCAATTCGCCCATTCCGACCTGATAACGATCGTCACCGATGCGCTCGACCGTTCGGGCCTCGAAGCCAACCGGCTCGAACTTGAACTCACCGAAAGCGTGTTCATGGGCGACGGCGAGACCATCGACGACATCTTCCGCGCGCTTAAGGAACTCGGCGTCCGGCTGGCACTCGATGATTTCGGCACCGGCTATTCGTCATTGAGTTACCTGCGGTCCGCGCCGTTCGACAAGATCAAGGTCGACCGCACCTTCGTCGACAGCTGCACACAGAAAGACCATAACAGCGCGAAGATCATCGCTGCCATCATCGGTTTATCTGACGCATTGGGGATGGAAACCACGGTTGAGGGTGTCGAGGCATTCGACCAGCTTGACGTCGTCGTGTCAAAAGGTGCGCGGTTCATTCAAGGGTGGATCTATTCGAAGGCTTTAACCCAAGAAACCGCCGTCGAACGGATGAAATCAGGCGAATTGCGGATCGAACCCGATGGCCCGCAAACCCACCGGCAGGAGCGTCGCTCGGTGTTCCGCCGCATCGGGGTCATCCATGACGATCACCGCTATGACGCGCTTATGCGCAACCTGTCGAAAACTGGCGCGTTGATCGACGGGCTGCTCGGCGTTCCTGAAGGCACCGGGCTGGTGCTCGATTTGGGCGGCGGCCAGCTGGCGATATGCACCGCCACGCGGGTAGAAGGCGCAATGATCGCGGTCGAGTTTGAAACTCCTTTGGTCAGCGACGGCGCTGGCGGCTTGTGCACCCGTCACCGGGTGTCACCTTATGCCTTGGCTGCGGCAGGCGTACCGCTCGAAGCTTTGCCAAAGGGCAACTACCCGATGCTTGTCCAAAGCGACGGCCCGAAGACTAAGCCACAGTTCATGCAGGTCAGCGCAACATCGGGCGGTACAATGGATTTTGCCGCACAAGCCTAAGCAAGGCCCTTGGGTCACGACCTAATAACGCGCTCGGTCCAATCGCCTGTCACGGGGATACCGACAAATCCTTCCCTCCTCCCCGCTTTTGATAGCGCGGTGTCAGCACGCCGCGCCACCTCCACACTTCCAAATCAGGCCTGCCCATGCAAAAGCAAGCACAGCTGCAAACAAAGGAACCCCGATGATCCCCTTCGTGATGATGACCGATACCAAGGGTCAGAAAATCTCCGTCAATCCCGAGATCGTCCAGTTCATACGGTCATCCGACGGCAGGGATGACGAATGCCTGATCGTGTTCGGCAAAGACCAACTGTTGCGTGTGCGCGGGACATTGGAGGACGTAACACGGGTTTTACGCGCCGGGTGAGATTGTCGCTGCTCGGACTACCCAGACAGAGCGTGTTCCGCGCCTATTTCAAGGCAACGACCACAGCAGACGCATTGCAACAGAATGCGATGACGAGTGGTCAGCCAAGTTCAGAATGACAATTGCCAGTTTGATCTAGTTCAGCGAAGAAATCGACTGATCAACCAACGATGCATCCGCTTTGGCATCATGGTGCGCGGCGATCAACTGGGCTGCAGCGGCGGCTGATACCGAAGCCGCCTTAGCACGGACATCGGCAATGGCTGCTCGTTCGGCGGCGGCGATTTTTTCTTCGGCGGCTTTGGCGCGGCGGCCGATCAGGTTCGTCGCATCGGTCTTAGCCTGCGCAACGATCAGCTTGGCTTCTTCCTCGGCAGCAGCCTTCATGTCGATGGCGTCTTTCGCGGCCTGCTCGGCTCTGGCTTTATATTCGCCCTTGATCGCCTCGGCTTCCGCACGCAACGCGGTGGCTTGATCGAGCTGCGCCTTGATGCCCGAAATCTGTTTGTCGAGTGCGCCAGCGACCATCGCCGGCACTTTTTTCCAAATCGCCAGCGCTATTACGACCAGCATTGCCAGCGCCACGAGCATCGTCGCGTCGAAACCAAGCGCTGACGGGACGGCATGTTCTTCACCCGCCGCCTCGGTGCCCGAATGCGTTGTAGGAACAGCATCGTCCTCTAGCATATTCAGCGCTTTTTCGGCCTCTTGCACCTTCCCGGTCTGCGCAGCGGTCATGTCGTGTCCTTCATGCGGGTCGGCCTGAGTTCTGACGGTTGCGGATGCATCTTGCTTAGCCATTGGACAGCACCGCCCTCACGGCTGTCGCGGCTTGCGCGATGCTGATCTTGGCACCGGAAACCTTGGCGACAATATCAGCGGCGGCTTCTGCGGCTACGCTTTCGATGCTGGTCATCGCCTTGGCACTGGCCTTGGCGAGGTCAGCCTCGGCGGCGGCCAGCTTTGCGCCAACCTCCGCATCGGCAACCGCAAGCCGCGCTTCGGCATCTTTGGCTGCTTTCGCCTTGGCCTCGTTGGCTGTAGCTTGGGCAGCAGAACGAGCTTCTGCGATTTGGGCGCTGCCGCCATCTTCCAGACTATCGGCTTCCGCACGAGCACGTTCGGCAGCAGCAAGGTCGTCCGCAATCTTTCGATCTCGTGCGTCCATATTCGCTTCGATCTTCGGCAACATGCCCCGGCCGATCGTAAAATAGATCAGGCCAAAAACAATCAGCAGCCAGAAAAACTGTGACGCATAGGTTTCGATAATCTGGGAAATCTGGGGCATATTATCCGCTCGTCCTTGATGAAGATATTGCCCCGGCACATGGCCGGGGCGAAACCATCAATCAGGCAACGAAGATCAGGATCATCGCAACGACGAACGCGAGCAGACCGAGAAGTTCGGCAGCCGCGAAGCCGATGAACAAACGACCCTGCTGACCATCAGCCGCCGCTGGATTGCGGAGCGCACCCTGAAGGAACGAGCCGAAAACGTTACCCACGCCGCCAGCGGCGAGGCCGGCACCAATTGCTGCGAGACCGGCACCGATCAATTTTGCTGCTTCTGCGTCCATGATAAAAACTCCTGTTAAAAAATAAAATTACGTAGTTGAAAACTTAGTGCAAATTAACTGCGTCGTTGATGTAAAGCGAAGTCAAAAGCGCGAAGACATAGGCCTGAATGGCGCACACCAGCAGTTCGAGCAAGGTGATGCCGATCATCAGGATAAACGACGGCAGGCTGACCACCAGAGGTACCCATCCTGCCTCCGCGTTGAGGCCGTTGATAACGAAACCAGCCAGCACCTTCATCAAAACGTAACCGGCGGTCATCGCGACAAACAGTCGAAGTGCGAGGCTGAAAGGGCGGATCAGGAACGAGAAAAGCTCGATCAACGGGATAAGCCACAGCAGCCACCACGGCGTGCCATGCGGCACAAACAGGCTAAAAAAGTGAAGCCCGTGCCGC
>JANLRW010000313.1:0-5428 GCA_031361925.1 Sphingomonadales bacterium | reverse complement strand
CGGTCGCGGGGATGCTGTTGCTGCGCAGTCGTCCGGTATTTGCGGGCGGGGCGCTGTTTTCGGTAGCCTTGCTCGATCAGGCGTTGGGGTTTTTGCCTTTGTGGTTGCGGCTGGTGCTGGCTACCGTGGGTATCGCTATAGTGATTGCGCGCATGAATTGGCGACCCGCGCTGGGCGGCGATTTGTTGGAGGCGGTGGTTGCGGTGCTAGCGGGCGTTGCTTTCGCGGCTGGATGGGCGGCGTCGCTGCCATTGTCATGGGGAGCCAATGTCGCGTTATGGCCGCTGGCTGGCTTCGCGCTGCCGATGCTGGCTTTTGGCGAAGGGCGATTGGTGTGGGCGGACTTCATTGCCGCACGCACCAAAATCCGCGAGCAGGCAGCGGTGATCGAACAGCAGGCGGATGCGTTGCAGGACAGCATCCGGACGGCGGCCGTCTCCGAGGAACGCCAGCGTTTCGTGCGCGATATGCACGACGGCGTCGGCGGGCATTTGCTGTCGCTACTAATGCGGGTGCGCGCCGATGATGCCAACCAACAGGATGTCGCCGAGGAGCTTGAGAAGGGCCTGACCGACCTGCGGTTGATGGCGGACTCGCTCGACCATGTCGGGGCCGACTTGGATGTCGCGCTGGCGGCGTTTCACCGGAGGGCGGCGCAGCAACTGGCCTCGGCTGGGTTGGAATTTGACTGGTCAAAGCCGCAAGAGTTGAGCGGGTTTCAAATGGATGCGCGCGCGGTGCTTTCGCTTTACCGGATTATTCAGGAAACGCTGTCGAACTGCATTCGGCACGCGGAAGCCACCCGGTTCGGAGTGACGTTTGATTTGGCCGAAGACGGCGCGCGGCTGGATGTGGTGATCGAGGATGACGGGGTCGGGTTTGCTGACGTGGTGGAAGAAGGGCGCGGGCTGGCCAATATCCGCAAGCGTGCGGAGAAATTGAGCGGGACGGTGGAGTTTGGCACCGGGGCTGGTGGCAAGGGTTGCCGGATAGTGTTGAGTGTGCCGGCGGGTTAGTAATTCCCCGTATGCTCTCTCAGCCGTCACCCTGAACTCGTTTCAGGGTCCATTTCTCCGCAATAACCGCCGCCTTTAGTCCAGCGCAAACCGCGCCTTTGGCTTTGCTAAAAAACGCGGTCTGAGCGGCACGATGGATGCTGAAACAAGTTCAGCAGGACGACTTTTTGTTTTGGGGTTTAATTGTCCAACCACCCGTTCTGCACCGCCTCGAACACCGCCTCGCTGCGCGACCGCACCTGCATTTTCTTGTAAATCCGCTTCACATGGTCGCCGATGGTGTGGACCGACAGGTCGAGCGCGGCGGCAGCGTCTTGGTAGGACAGCCCCTTGGCGAACATCGTCAGCACGTCGCATTCGCGCGGGGTCAGGATGTTGTCGGGCTGGTCAGGTGCGGCGCTTTGCGCGGGCGTGACGAGGCTTAACAAATGCGCGGCGGCCTGCGGGCTGATCGGACAACCGCCGTGGATGAGCGCGCGGATGTCGCGCAATATCTGTTCGGGCGGGGTGTCCTTCAGCAGATAGCCGCTGGCCCCGAATTCGAAGGCGAGCATCACACTCGCGCGGTCGCCGAGCACCGTCAGGATGAGCGCCTTGCCGCCGGTTTCCGCGATAAACGGCGCGATGAATTCCAGACCATTGCCGTCGGGCAGGCGGATATCGACGAGAGCCACGTCGACCTTTGCGCCGGGTAACGCGGCGTGCGCCTCGGCAACATTGGCGGCGGCGAAGACGAGTTCGAAGCCGGGGTCTTTCACAAACAGGCTCGCGTAAAATTTGCGCGCAGGGGTATCGTCTTCCAGTATTGCGACGCGAATAATGGGCGTCTGTTCGCTCAACGCGCTTTGTCCCGGTCCCAACAATTGGCGTAGCGTTGGTCGCTGACATCGACCCAGAGCCGTGTTTTCGGGGCGATGTCGCTATAGGTTGCAATCGCGCCGCCCGCACCAACATGATATTCGAGTATTTGCCAGCCAGCGCCGAACTGGCTTGCGCAATATTTGTCTGCATCGCCGCGCGTTGCGAAGCTGCTCGCGGCCACAGGAGCGGTGGCGCGGACTTCGCCGCCGGGGCTATAGCCTTCACCTAAGCCAGCCTTAACGAGATTGGGCGGCGCGCGGCCACCGGGTTTGTAACAGGCCATTGGCAGCGCGGCGGTGCATATCTGATCGCCCTCGAACGGGTTGCACGGCGCTTGTGTCTTGTCGATGAAGCAGGACAGGAACGAGACATCGGTTCCGGCAAACTTGCTTCGATATTCGCTGAAACTGGTGCCGCGTTCGACTTGTGGTTTTTGGCACAGTATCATGATGACGACGTCGATCATCGTGTCGTCATCGACCTCGAAATCCACCGCATCAGGTCGGTCTTTGCGGTTGAGATAGTCGATGAAGTTGCCCTTGAACTGCGCGCGCGGGTTGGCGGTCAGGGTTTCGAGTGGGATGGCCATGACCGCATCGGCGTTCGCGGCGTTATCCTTGAAGGCAAAACCGAACGATTCAACTTTGCCAAAGCCGTCCGCAAAGTCGCGCTCGTCCAGATTGCCCAGCCTCAGCCCATCATTGCTCGATCCGCCAGTCGCCCGGATGCTGACCACAACCGCACCGGACACGATGTCGCGCGGCACGTCGAAATGGTCGATCAGCACCTTGTCCTGACCACTCTCGTCATAATCTCGAAGTTGCAACGCGCCCGATTGCGCGGTGGCGACCGATTCCAGATAGGCATTGGGCAACCGCGCGGGGCGGATTCGGGCGGGTTCGCTGTTGATGACTGCGAAGCCATCCTCAACGCCGCCGACCTGCTCGATCCGCGTCAAGCCGCGTGCGCAACGAACCGCGCTGGCTTGCTCCATTGCGGTCCCGGACGTTGTCACGTCATCTTGAGCAACATTGCTGCACGACGCAACGCCAAGCAGCATTAGCCCGCCAGCGCAATGTACCAGCGCCTGCTTCGCACAAATTGTTGTTAACCGCATCCGACCCCGATTCCCGAGCGCGACGCTAAACGTCAACCGGCGGGGTGGCAAGCGGCGGACTCGCTAAGCCATTGCCGCACGGCGCATAACTGGGCAATAAGCGGACTGGGTTTATGTGCAACGGGAATTGATTGCGTGAGATATGCTAGCTTTTTGCTTCTTTTTGGAATCCTCGGCGGGTGCGCTAGTGATCCGGCAGCACGGAGCGCAGTGATGGCAGAAGGCGTTATGGCAAAACCGATTATGGTTTGGGAAGACTTGCTCTCGCGGCCCAAGCCTGCGCCCGATGCGACGGTAAGCTATGGCGCGGATGCTTTGCAGGTGGTGGATATTTGGAAGCCCAAAGGCGCTGGCCCGCATCCGGCGGTGGTGATGATCCACGGTGGCTGCTGGCAGACTGCGATTGCCGAGCGCGATATCATGAACTGGATTGCGGACGATCTTCGCGCGCACGGCGTCGGCGTGTGGAATATCGAATATCGCGGGGTGGACCGGGGCGGCGGCTATCCGGGGACGTATCTGGATGTGGGTGCAGCGGCGGATATTTTTGCGGCAAAGCGGGCAGAATATGGCTTTCGAACGGATGCGCCGGTGGTAGTCATTGGACACTCGGCGGGCGGGCATCTGGCGCTGTGGCTCGCGCGGCGGGCGGGGTTAGCGACGGGCGATGCACTGCGCGGGGCGGACCCATTGAAGGTGGACTTGGCGATATCGCAGGGTGGTCTGCCTGATCTGCGGGCGCAAACAACGCTGCCCGACCATGGTTGCGGCAATGAGGCGGCGGCGAAGATGGCGGGTGTTGTCGGCATCGGTCTGTCGCCCGACGAGCGGGACCGTGCAGATTGGATGTTTTCGAGGACGTCACCGCCGGAAATACCATTGGGCACCGCGCGCGAGTTGCAGTTTAACAATGACCTCGACAGCATATCACCGCCGTCGTTCGGCGCGGCTTATGGTGCAGAGGTGGTAACAACGCCGGGTGAAGGCCATGCCGAACTAATCGCGCCCGAGACCGTGTCTTGGGGCAAGCAGCGGGCGGTGATTTTGAAGGCATTTGAGCTATGAGCCTCGCGGCGGCTGAGGCACTCGACGCTGCCGATCCATTGGCCAGCTATCGCGACAAGTTCGTTTGCCCGCCGGGCATCATTTACCTCGACGGCAATTCGCTGGGGCAGTTGCCGCGCGCGACGGTGGCGGCGACTTCGGACTTGGTGACGCGGCAATGGGGTGAGCGGCTGATCCGTAGCTGGAACGAAGGCTGGATCGACGCGCCGCAACGGGTCGGAGCAATGATCGCGCCGCTGATCGGCGCGGCGGCGGACGAGGTGATTGTCTGCGATTCCACCTCGGTCAATCTCTACAAGCTGGTGGTCGCAGCGCTTCGGCTCGACCCGGCGCGGCGCGTGGTTGTTAGCGAAGCGGGGAATTTCCCGACCGATTTATATGTGGTCGAGGGCGCGGTCGCGGCGATTCCGGGCGCCGAATTGCGCGTGGTCGAGCGCGGGGCGATTACCGACGCGCTGGGCGAGGACACCGCGTTGCTGCTGCTCACCCATGTGCATTACAAGACCGCCGAGCGCTTCGACATGGCCGCATGGACCAAGGCCGCGCATGATGCTGGCGCAATGATGTGCTGGGACTTGAGCCATAGCGCTGGCGCGGTCGCGGTCGAGCTGAACGCGGCGGGGGCTGATCTCGCGGTTGGCTGTGGCTATAAATATCTCAACGGCGGCCCTGGCGCGCCTGCGTTTTTGTACGTGGCGCGGCGTTGGCAGGAACGGCTCCATAACCCGCTTTCGGGCTGGATGGGTCATGCCGCGCCGTTCGAATTTGCCGACGGCTATGAGGCAGCGGCTGGCATGAAACGCTGGCTGACCGGCACGCCGTCGGTGCTCGGACTTGCCGCGCTGGAAAGCGGGCTGAAGCTGTGGGACGGGCTTGGGCTTGCGCAGGTCGAAGCGAAATCGGCAGCGCTCTGGGATATTTTTCACCAAGCAGGCAGCGCGGCGGGGCTGGAATGTGTCACGCCCGCCGACCCCAATAAACGCGGCAGCCACATCTCCTTCCGCCACGCCAACGCCTACGAAATCGTCCAAGCCCTTATAGCCAAGGGTGTCATCGGCGACTTCCGCGATCCCGACATATTGCGCTTTGGTCTCACCCCGCTAACACTTAGTCACGCCGACGTTTTCCGCGCTGGCGAGATAATGCGCAAGATCATTACCAGCGGCGAATATCGAAGGCCCGAATTTGCCGTGCGTAATCCGGTGACATGATGCGCCACCCCTGCTACGGGGCCGCGCATCATGTTAAATTTGAACGGAATCACCGTGCGGCTCGGCGGCCGCACCATATTGGACCGCGCGACCGCGACGTTGCCGCCATATTCGCGCGTCGGCCTGATTGGCCGCAATGGCGCTGGCAAATCGACGCT
>JANLRW010000307.1:0-1543 GCA_031361925.1 Sphingomonadales bacterium | reverse complement strand
TACAAAGAACTGTTCGAAAAGAAGCACGGCGTAAAGCTCGGCTTTATGAGCTTCTTCACCAAAGCGGTGGCGCTCGCGGCGCATGACACCCCGGCGGTCAACGCGCAGATCGACGGCGATGAAATCGTTTATCATAATTATCTCGACGTCTCGGTCGCGGTCAGCGCCCCCAACGGCCTGGTCGTTCCGGTTGTGCGCAATGCCGACAAATTGTCCTTCGCGGATATCGAAAAAACGATTGGCGATTTCGGTGCGCGGGCGAAAGCGGGCACGCTGACGATGGAAGACATGGCGGGCGGGACCTTCACCATTTCAAACGGCGGCGTGTTCGGCGGACTAATGTCGACCCCGATCATCAACCCGCCGCAGTCTGCCGTGCTCGGCCTTCACCGGATCGAGGACCGGCCGGTCGTGCGGAACGGTGAAATCGTGATCCGTCCGATGATGTATCTGGCGCTCAGCTATGACCACCGCCTGATCGACGGCCGCGAAGCGGTGACCGCGCTCAAGACAATCAAGGAAGCGATTGAAGACCCCACCCGGTTGCTGATCGACCTTTAAGGAAACCCAAATGGCAGAACAAGATTATGACCTGATTGTCATCGGCGCTGGCCCTGGCGGCTATGTCGCGGCGATCCGGGCGGCGCAATTGGGTTTGAAGACGGCGTGCGTAGAATCGCGTGAGACGTTGGGCGGCACGTGTTTGAATGTCGGCTGCATTCCTTCGAAGGCAATGCTTCATGCCTCGGAAATGTATCACGAGGCGCATTCGGGTGCGCTGGCGAAATTCGGCATCGACTTCAAAGGCGTGGCGCTCAACCTCGACCAGATGCAGGCCGAGAAGACTAAAGCCGTTGGCGAACTGACCGGCGGCATCGAATTTCTGTTCAAGAAGAACAAGGTCGATTGGCTGAAGGGCCATGCCGCGTTTACCAGCGCCAACTCGGTCGATGTTGCAGGCAAGAGCTACAGCGCGAAGAATATGCTTATCGCCACCGGCTCATCGGTAACCCCGCTCTCTGGAGTCGAAATCGACCAAAAGGTAATAGTCGATTCAACCGGCGCACTGGCTTTGCCCAAGGTGCCAAAGAAAATGGTCGTCATCGGCGGCGGCGTGATCGGGATGGAACTCGGCAGCGTGTGGCTGCGGCTGGGCGCTGAAGTCATGGTCGTTGAATATCTCGACCAGATCCTCCCCGGCTATGACGGCGAAGTCCGCAAGGAGGCCGCCAAGATTTTCAAGAAGCAAGGCTTCAATATTCGCACCGGCACGAAGGTCACCGGCG
The DNA here is from genome assembly GCA_031361925.1 of Sphingomonadales bacterium. Lineage (GTDB taxonomy): Bacteria > Pseudomonadota > Alphaproteobacteria > Sphingomonadales > Sphingomonadaceae > Sphingorhabdus_B. The sequence continues at coordinate 257 of JANLRW010000307.1, read as the reverse complement.
CGGTCGTTAAGGGTGGCAAGGCAACGCTGACAGTCGAACCGGCCGCTGGCGGCGCTTCTGAAACCATCGAAGCCGATTGCGTGCTTGTGTCTATTGGCCGCCGCCCCAGCACCGAAGGCCTCGCGCTCGACAAGGCGGGTCTCGCCACCAACCAGCGTGGCCAGATCGAGATCGGCCATGATTTCCAAACCAGCGTCCCCGGCATCTATGCTATCGGCGATGTCGTCCCGGGCCCAATGCTCGCACATAAGGCCGAG
>JANLRW010000303.1:0-4423 GCA_031361925.1 Sphingomonadales bacterium | reverse complement strand
CTCTCAAAATCCTGCACGATCAACTGCAACTGCGCATGGCGGCTGCCCTTCAGCGCTTGGCCGTCGGCAATCCGGTCCAGACGCGCGAGCAGGCCCTGACCCAGCCGGTTATCGAAACGCCCACGCATAATTGTGCCATCGTCCTGTTTGGTCGAAACCTCCTCATAGCCGTTGACCGCGCGGTCCATCAGCAGGTCGCTCAGGCAATCGCGCGACACCAGGATCGCCGCATCCCAGCCCAACCGGAACGCCGCCCCGTCGCGGCGGAAGCGCAGGTCGTATGCCGAGCGCGGTGACTTGCCCACATGCTTGGCCGAGCGCAGCACGCTGCCGGTGCACACCAGCTCCTCCAGAAACGCGCGCTGGCACCCAGGCGTCCAGCGATAATCGTTGCGGATAGTGGTAAGGTCAGGGTTCGGCTCGGCATCAGCATCCGCCCCGCAGACACCATTATTCGCCTTCACATTCAGCCATTCGTTGTTCATCGTCTTTCTCCTTCACTGGATAAAAGACATGTATTAAATCACCATATAGGTTGTAGGAAAGTATTTTTTTCTTAATGGGGTTGTGTCCAATAAGCGGTCCCAATGGCCGCTTTGTTGGGGGGTGCTGACTGGCGGGTTTTGAGCGGGCCAGCCGAAAAGCCGCTATTGTTTTGTGCCGCAACAGATCGGCATCGTAACTTCGTCAGTTGAAGCGCGCCATTAGGTAACGCGATAGCTGACACATAGCTCTAATCGTGCCAAGCATATTTCTCCCGGACCTGAATGAGAAGTTGGCGAGGTTTCGATGTTGCCCACAGCGCTTAAGACGAAAATCATAACGCCGAAGCTCGAGGAGACACGCAATTTCTTTGTCACCTGCCTTGGGATGCGGGTTGTAGAAGAATGGCAGGAGGCCAACGACGTCGGGTGCATCCTCGCTCTTTCCGGCGATGGACTGCAAGCGATGCTCGAAATTTATGAAGGTCCGCAGTCTGATGGGTTTGCCGGACTGAGCTTGCAATTTCGAACCGAGAACCTTTTAGCGTTTAAGGCGAGTTTATCACCGTCGATTGAGTGCCGTGGTCCAACCGAACGACCTTGGGGCAGTTCTTATCTCTACCTCTCCGATCCAAACGGCATCTCGGTGATTGTGTATGACGGCGGGCTCTAACGGGCTGCTATGTATCGGCTTCGTGCCGGGCCTTAACGAACGGCAAATTTCGACCTGCCCCTAGTCGGTGCGGAACGACCGAAATCTCGTCGAAAACTGCCATCTATTGCCGAGCCGTGGCAAACAATCACCGGCTCCCCAAAAACCCACGCTCCGCCGCCGCCATATAATCGCGCGTGATCGGCAGAGCGCGGCGGTGCCTTGTGAACTGGATCTGGTAATTGCCCATCCCGCCCGATTCAAACGCTGCGGTCGCGCCTGCGAGGTAGAATGTCCACATCCGGTAAAAGCGTTCGTCATATTGCGCGATTATGGCGGCGCGGTTGGCCTGCACGCGTTTGTACCATTCGCGCAAGGTCAGCGCATAATGCAGCCGCAACGTTTCGACGTCGCTGACAATCAGCTTGAACTTTTCAGCTGATGCCAGCGTTTCCGAAAGCGCCGGGATATAGCCGCCGGGGAAGATATATTTGCGGGTGAAGGCATCGGTGCTGCTGGGCTTGCCGAAGCGCCCGATGGTGTGGAGCAGCATGACGCCGTCGTCCTTCATCAGGTTGGCACAGGAACGGAAGAAAGTATCGAATTGCGGCACGCCGACATGCTCGAACATGCCGACCGAGACGATCCGGTCGAAATATCCCGGCGCGCGTTTTGCCAGCACGCGGTAGTCGAGAAGCTCGAACCTTACCTTGTCGGCGACGCCTGCCGCTTCGGCGCGCTGCCGTGCTAGTTTCAGTTGTTCCTCGCTGAGCGTGATGCCCAGCACCTCGACGCCCGCAACCTTGTTCAGGTAAAGCGCCAGCCCGCCCCAGCCGCAACCGATGTCGAGCACGCGTTGCCCCGGTGCCAGCGCCAGCTTAGCGGCAATATGCGCCTTCTTTGCGGTCTGGGCATCGTTGAGCGTTTTGACCCCGTCAGCCCAATAGGCGCAGCTATACTGCATATCGTCATCGAGCCACATCTTGTAGAATTCGTTGGATAAATCATAATGATGTGCCACGTTACTGCGCGAACTGGCCAGGTTGTTCAGCTGCTGAAATGGACGCATCGCGCGGCCGAGCAGTTGTTTTAACGGCTTGCCGCTCCCGATTGCTCCGCCCTTTTCCCACGGGTTGTTGCGGCGGACCAGTTCGACCAGCCCCATGATGTCATCATCATCGACGCTAACGCCTCCGTCCATATATGTTTCGCCCAGCCCGAGGCGTGGGTTTAGCACGATGCGACGTTCGGCATCCGGTGCGTTTATTCGCAAAATGACGTCAGGCCACCCCGCCGTTTGGCTGCCGAATGTCTGTCTTTTATCCGAACGATTAACGATGGTGAGCGTGCCGTGATGGATGCGTCCGCTTAGTATTCGTTCGAGCAGGGCCAAGGCGATACCTTTTAAATCAAGTGCTCCCTTGTTTCGACTTGAACCCGAAAATTGTTACAAAATCAACCTAATGCCGCCAGCTTCTCTTCGGCCATCCGGTCAAGTTCCGCGCGGCTCGTCTTTTCGCTCGACGATTTCAGCTGGCCGCACGCCGCCATAATGTCGCGGCCTCTTGGCGTGCGGATCGGCGCGCTGATCCCTGCCCCGAAAATGATCTTCGAAAAATGCTTGATTCGTTCAGGGTCGGAGCATTCGTAAACCGCGCCGGGCCACGGGTTGAACGGGATCAGGTTGACCTTGGCGGGCAATTGATACTGCCGGATCAGCCGCACCAGTTCGTGCGCGTCCGCATCGCTGTCGTTCTTGTCCTTCAGCATCACATATTCGAAGGTAATCCGCCGCGAATTGCTGGTGCCGGGATATTCGGCGCAGGCGCGCAGCAGCTCGTCGATGCCGTATTTGCGGTTCAGCGGCACGATCTCGTCGCGCACTTCCTTGGTCACCGCGTGCAGCGACACCGCGAGGTTGACGTTAATCTCTTCGCCCGCGCGCGCCATCATCGGCACCACGCCGCTGGTCGACAGCGTAATTCGGCGGCGCGACAGGCCGAGCCCGTCGCCGTGCATGACGATTTTCATCGCATCGCGGACATTGTCGAAATTATACAGCGGCTCACCCATCCCCATCAGCACGATGTTGGTGAGCATTCGTCCGTCGGCGGTGTAATGGCCGACATCATCGTCCTCTTCATCCCCGTCGTCATTCGCCGACGCCATATTACCCTTGGGCCACTCGCCGAGCGCATCGCGCGCCAGCATCACCTGCCCGACAATCTCGCCCGGTGTCAGATTGCGCACCAGGCGCATCGTGCCGGTATGGCAGAACCGGCAGTTGAGCGTGCAGCCGACCTGCGATGAAATGCAAAGCGTCCCGCGGTCGGCATCGGGGATAAAGACCATCTCGTAATCCTGTGCATCGTCGGTGCGCAGCAACCATTTGCGTGTGCCATCGCTGCTGACCTGCGCCTCGATTACTTCAGGACGACCGATAACAAAGCGCTGCGCCAGCCAAGGCCGCATCGGTTTGGCTATGTCAGTCATCAGTTCGAAATCGGTAACGCCGCGATGGTAGATCCAATGAAACACCTGCTTCGAGCGCAGCTTTGCCGCCTTCTCATCAAGCTGCGATTCAAGGAACAGCTGGCAGATTTCCAGATGGCTGAGACCGATCAGATCGATCCGCCCATCCAGACGCGGCGTGATCGCACGCGGGGTGACAACAGGGTCGATATGGCCAGGAATTTGCATAAGCGCGCCCATAAGGACATGCGCCGCCAAAAGCGAGTCTTACGCTATTGGACTGCACAGCCCAAAGCCGCTGCATCGATTGCGCTGGCGGCCCCGCGAAGTGCATAGGCATCTGTGATACCGCTGCTTTGCACACTCATTGATTGCGAGGATCGCATCGCAGCGATGATGGCCAAGTCCATTGCGCGGTCCTTGGCGCGGCCGGTGTTGCCGTCGGCGGTAAGTTGAAAACGTCGCCCTCCAACCGACAATGTAATGCCCGCATTGCTGCTGCGTGTGCGCGAAAGCCTTACGAACAACTGATGGCTTAGCCCGCGTTTTGGCCAGAAACCGACCGAGACATAGCCCCCCGTTCCGCTGCTTTCATCGGGCGAGCCTATTGCGTAGCAGCGCGGAACCTCAGCGTCCTTGAACGCGGCCCAGCTTTGATACGCGCCCAGCCGCTCCTTCGCCAGCAATGGCGCAGCGATCACGCATAGCAAAAGCGCGTCTGCCAATCTCACGCCCGCTCCCCCACGCCTGCACCATCGACCACAACCGTTTCCACACCGTCGCAAATCATCACCATGCTGCCTTGCGCAAGACCGGG
>JANLRW010000277.1:0-2571 GCA_031361925.1 Sphingomonadales bacterium | reverse complement strand
CGACAGCGGGCTGGACTACGGGGGCGTCAGCTACACCCATGAACAAGTGCGGTCGGTGCTGGCGGGCAAGGCAACCGGCACTTATCTGGGCAAAGTCGCTGTGGCGCGCGATGCGCAACTTACCGACAGCGTGCAATCGGTAAAGGCAATGCTGCTCGACCGGAGCGCGACGGCGAATGCCAAGCCCGAACTCGAAATCTACGCCGACGATGTCAAATGCGCGCATGGTTGTGCGATTGGCGAGCTTGATACGATGGGTTTGTTTTATCTGCAAGCACGCGGCATTGCGCCAGCGGATGCCAAGAGGCTGATGTTGCAGGCCTTTGTCGCTGGCGTGTTTGAGGGCGCGGCGGATGAAGACATGCTGACCGAGGCGGCGCTGAAGAAGCTGGGGGAACTGGTGTGAACGGCGTCGCCCCAACCGAACGCGCTGTCGCCCGTTGGGAGAACGAAGGCGGCTCTGTCACGCATAATGTGCGCGATCAATTCCCCGGCCTTGCCAATAACTGGCATTATCTAGACACCGGCGCGACCGCGCAGAAGCCGCAAGTCGTGCTCGACGCCATGATGCGCGCAGGCGGCGAGGATTACGCCACCGTCCATCGCGGCGTTTACGCGCGCTCGGCTAATATGACCGTCGCGTTCGAGGCAGCGCGGGAGCGCGTGGCCCGCTTTATTGGCGCGGCCAGCCCGAACGAAATTGTTTTCGTGCGCGGCGCGACCGAGGGGATCAATCTGGTCGCGCAAAGCTGGGGTTCTGCAAATGTGAAGGCGGGCGACCGCATCATGCTGTCGCAGCTTGAGCATCATAGCAATATCGTGCCGTGGCAGATGCTGGCCGAAAAGGTCGGTGCGCATATAGATGTGTGTCCGCTGACCGAGGACGGCCTTATCGATCTCGACTGGCTGGAAGCGAACCTCACCGAACAGCATAAGCTGGTCGCGCTCGCGCATGTATCCAATGTTTTCGGATCAGTCCTTGGCGCAAAGCGTGCCGCCAAGGCGGCCCATGCTGTCGGCGCAAAGCTGCTGCTTGATGGCTGTCAGGCCGCGCCGCGTATGCGGCTTAATATGGCTGAACTCGGCTGCGACTTTTACGTTTTGTCGGGCCACAAATTATACGGCCCAACCGGTGTCGGCGTTCTATGGGCGAAAGCCGAAACGCTTAACGCCATGCCCCCATGGCAGGGTGGCGGTGCGATGATCGACCGGGTGACGTTTGAGAAGACCACCTACGCGCCTGCCCCTTCGCGGTTCGAGGCTGGCACCCCGATGATTATCGAAGTCATCGGCCTCCATGCTGCGATTGATTATGTCGACGCCATCGGCCCCGAGGCGATTTTTGCGCATGAAAGCGCGCTGGCGGCGCAAACGCGCGAAGCGTTGCGCGGCGTGAATTCGATCACGCTCTATGGCCCCGAAAAATCGGCTGGTATCGTCTCCTTTTCGATGGAAGGGGTGCATCCGCACGACATCGGCACCATATTGGACGAGGAAGGCGTGGCAATCCGCGCCGGGCACCATTGCTGCCAACCATTGATGGACTATCTGGGCGTTCCCGCCACAGCGCGGGCGAGCTTTGGGATTTACAATGATGAAAGCGATGTCGCGGCCTTGATGCGCGGGATCGAGCGAGTGCAGAGGATTTTTGGATGAGCGAAATCAGAATCGAAGAGGTGGACAGCGTCGAAGCACCCCCGAAAGCGCGGGTTGAAAGCGCCGTCGAAACATTCGAGCGTAAGAAGGATTATCTCGAGGGCTTCCTCGCGCAGAAACCGTCTGTACCTGAGCCAGGCAAACCCGATGGCGAGCTCTATGAGGCTGTGATCGAGGCGCTGAAAGAAATCTTCGACCCCGAAATCCCGGTCAACATTTATGACTTGGGCCTCATCTACAATGTCGAGATCAATAACGGCCATGCGCTCGTCTCGATGACGCTTACCACGCCGCATTGTCCCGTGGCGGAATCGATGCCGGGCGAGGTTGAACTTCGCGTCGGTGCGGTGCCGGGGATCGGCGATGCCGAAGTTGTGCTAGTCTGGGAGCCGGCATGGACGCCAGCCAATATGACCGATGAAGCCCGTCTGGAGCTTGGAATGTTATGACCGAGGTTAAAACGAGAGTGCGACCTGCAGCGGTAAACCTTACACCTGCATCCGAGGCGCGTATTGCCGAACTAATGGCAAAGGCGCCGACAGACGCCATCGGCGTGAAGCTATCCACGCCGCGTCGCGGCTGCTCGGGCCTTGCCTATTCGGTCGATTATGTCAGCGAAGCCGTGCCGTTCGACGAGAAGATCGAAACCCCAGGCGGCGTGCTCTATATCGACGGTGGTTCGGTACTCTATCTCGTCGGCAGCACGATGGATTGGGTCGAAGACGAATTCGCCGCTGGTTTCGTCTTTAACAATCCCAATGCCACCGGCAGCTGCGGCTGCGGCGAGAGCTTTACGGTTTAGAAATCGAGCTGAAGCCGCAAAGCCACGCCAACATCGTCGCGCACGCTTTCAAAGTGCCCAGGCTCTTGCCGCCAAAACAAGTTGCTCGACAGATAACCACCCCGCAAAGGGAG
>JANLRW010000272.1:0-2617 GCA_031361925.1 Sphingomonadales bacterium | reverse complement strand
GCGGCTGTCGCTGACGGCGCGGGTCAGCCGGGTGCCGCCGCCGATGTCGGGGACGAAGGCTTGCTATCCGAACAGCCACAGAAATTGCCGCAGCACATGGTCGGCATGGCCCGGTTTTGCCGGGGTGTCGGCAGGCACGATCAGGCCGACCGCTTCTTTCAAGTCGATCTCGACAAAACCTTCGAGGCGGGACCGTGCCTTGTGATCGTATAGCCGCCAGTAACGGCCATTGGTGAGGATGCCGAAGCGAATGTTGCTGTTCGACTGCACATCGGCTGTGCCCAGATAGCGCAGGACCTGAGTCGATGGCGCGCCAGCATCGCCGGGTTCGGCGCGGTCGAGTGGGGCGCTCCATCTTTTGGCCTCGACGATCGAAACCCCAAGTTGATAGCGCGCGGCGGGGCTTTTTTCCTTGGTTGCCCCAGCCTTGGCATTGGCATCGAGGAACATTAGATAATCGGGAACGTCGGCCCTGCCCTTTTGATTGATGCGCTCCTGAACGGTGAACTCCCAACCGAGCAGCGCCAGCAATGGCCGGATGAAGTCGGTTTCGGTGTTGCCTTCGTCAGGTTGGTGGCGGGCGTCAAAGTCTTCGATTTGCGCTGCAATGAGCGCGCGGGCTGAGTCAAGCGCCGCCTCTTCAATGCTCTTCCAGTCACCCGATTGAACGATGCCCTCGTCCAGAAAATACTGACTGAATAATGCCCCTGTGCTCATTCAATCCATCTGCCCGCTCTGCCCCCACCAATCAACCCCAAGAACACCCCTCGCAAAATAGGATTTGCGCTGGGACACTCCGGCCATTCGCCTTCGCCAAGGCTGGGGCGGATCGGGGTTCTGGGGCCGTGGAAGCGGCGGAACACGCGGGGGCACTTGCAAAGTTGACATAAGGTTACACAAAACCCGCCGGACACGGCAAACTTTGTCAACTTAGCGTCCTCATTGGGGGCGATATCGCGGCGATAAATTGTCGCGGCAATTTTGCAAAGCACAGTCAACTTGCGCAGTTTTCCGCAGGCTTTTTCCCGCCAAACAGGAAATGGTGCCGCCTATAGGATTCGAACCTACGACCCCCGCATTACGAATGCGATGCTCTACCAACTGAGCTAAGGCGGCCTTAAACCGTTGTCGCGCATAGCGGCACGTCAGCGCAACTTCAAGCGCCGTTCGCTGCGCACAGGCAAATACCCCGATGCCAGATTGGCACCGGGGTATCGGTCTCTCGGCGGGCAGCCGAAAGCGTTAGCGGAGCAGGTTCAGCACGCCTTCCTTGCTCTGGTTGGCCTGCGCCAACATAGCGGTCGACGCCTGGCTCAGGATCTGCGCCGAGGCGAGCTTGGTGGTTTCAACCGAGAAATCGGCATCTTCGATCCGCGATTTTGACTCGGTCAGATTGGTCACCGACGCCGTCAGATTATTGACGGTCGCATCCAGCCTGCTTTGCGCCGCACCAAGCCCGGCGCGCTGCGTGGCGACGGTGTTGATCGCGGTGTCGAGTGCGGCCAGCGCGGTCGATGCGCCGCCTGCGGTCGACAGATCGACGGTGCCGACACCCAACGCGGTCGCCTGCATATCGCCGATCGCAATCGCCACGGTCTGGCCGGTCGCGACCCCGGTCTGAATGGCGATGCTCGTTGTCGCGCTGTTCAACAACGCGGTGCCGTTGAATGTGGTGCGTGTCGCGATGTCACCGATTTGCGAGATGAGCGCGGTGACTTCGGTCTGCAGCGCGGTACGGTCCGATGCGGCCATCGTGCCGTTGGCCGACTGCACCGCAAGCTCGCGCATCCGCACGAGGATGTTCGATGTTTCAGACAGCGCCCCTTCGGCGGTCTGTGCCAGCGAAATGCCGTCATTGGCGTTGCGGATCGCTTGGCTGAGGCCGCGCACATTGGCGTCCATCCGCGTGGCAATGGCGAGGCCTGCGGCATCGTCCTTTGCGCTGTTGATCCGCTTACCGCTCGACAGGCGGGTCATCGCCATGTCCATCTGCTTGCCCGCAGCGCGCGCGCCGTTTTGCGCACGAAGCGCGCTCATATTGGTGTTGATAATCATGGATTAGTTCCTTTGCTGTCAATCCGTCGGGGCAGCAGGCGGTGATGCCGGGCAGCCTCGAGCCATGAAAACGGCGGTAGCGCAAAATATTTTAGCGCCAGCGCGTCAAGATATTGGCGCAGCGCGGGTTGTCGTGCCGAGGAGAACAGTTTTCTGCGGCTTTGCAGAATTGGCACGGGCTTTGCTCTTGGTGTGGGGACGGCATTTTTGCCACCAACCAGACGGACCACAACGCATGTCGACCATTGACCAAAGCCGCTTGCTCCAGATGCGCCAGACGATCTTGGGCCAGAACAGCGCGCTGCAAAAAGCCGCCGGACGCGGGACCGACACCGGCGCAACGGTCGCTACCCCCGCCTTTGGCAAGACGATGCACGATGCGCTCCAGGCCGTGACGGCACAGCAGGACAAGGCGAGCAACCTATCGGCGGCGTATGAACGCGGTGACACGCATGACATTGTATCGGTGATGGTCGAGCGGCAAAAGGCCTCGATTGGCTTTGAGGCGACCATGCAGGTCCGCAACAAGCTGTTGTCGGCTTACCGCGACATCATGAACATG
>JANLRW010000241.1:0-5273 GCA_031361925.1 Sphingomonadales bacterium | reverse complement strand
TTACCTATGTCGAGCAACGCCGATTTGCCGATGCGGATCCCGTCGAGCGATAGCGCAAAGCTGCGCTTGGTCTCGTCAATAATCGCTTCGCGGCGCAGGCGGCCCGCGATATCGGCTACGGTCAGGAGAACCAAAGCGGGCTTGCCGTCGAACATGACCGACGCAATTATCACGTCCGCCGTTGCCGCCCAAAGCACAAACAGCTTTTCGCCGGAGAGGATAAGCGTATCACCATCGGTCTTGGCGAACGCATTGATGTTGGTCAAATCCCAGTCACCATGCGCTTCGGACAGTGCAAGTGTGCCAATAGCGCCTTCGGCCAGTCTTGGTAGCCAGTCCGCCTGCTGCACTTGAGTGCCACCGACAACCAGAGTCTGTGCAGCCAATGTCGCCGCTCCAAGGGGCGAAGCCATGAGGTGCCTGCCCATTTGTTCCACAACCGGCACCACTTCAGCCATCGTCAACCCTACGCCGCCATGCGCTTCGGGAATGGCAATCGCAGTCCAGCCGAGCGCTGCCATCTCTGCCCAGATATCGGCATCATAGCCAAGTTCGCTGTCGATCAGGTTGCGGACTTTGGCGATCGGCGACTTATCGCGGCAAAACGTTGTTGCCACATCGAGCAGTTCGATCTGCTCCTCGCTATAGCCAAGCCCTGCCAACTGCATCTCAATCTCCCGTCATCGTTGCCAACGCTCTATGACGTGCGGCAATGTAAGAAATCAAGCCTGCTTAATCAGGCAATTAAATTGTCTATGCAAACTCAAGCACTTTACGTCCAGCGCGCACCCGCATTTTGTGGCTCTTTTTGGTCGCAGTCGAAACCGACTTCACCGTGTCCATAAATACCCATTCGTTCGTTGCAGCCTGCGGGGTGAGCGACAGGTGCATGTAGCCGCGATTCGACGTATCGACCCAGCGCAGCTCGGCTTTGTTGGCATCTACCATACCGCGCGCAATTGTCAGCGGATCGGTGCCCTGGGTGGCGTTTTCAAAACCGGGCGAGCTAACACTATGACCGCCGAACTCCACACCCACGGGCTTACCGCCTTCGGGCAGATCGAACGCCCAGCCATTATGGCTGTCGCCTGTGACGACGACCAGATTGGCATCCGCGCGCTGCGCCGCCGCCAACAGCCGCGACCGCGCAGCGGGATAGCCGCCCCAATTGTCGAGATTGTAGGGCAGTCCCGCCTTGGCCGCCGCGATTCCTTGGCGTGCGAATGTCTTGTTGCGCTCCGGCGCATCTTTAGGGAACCAGTCGAGCGCGTTTTCCGGGGTCGAGTTATAGCCCATATTCGTGCCTGACCCGAGCACTGTCCAAATCGCGGCATCACGAGCAAACCCGCGCGCTAACCAGCTCTCCTGCTCCGTCCCGAGCATTGTCATCGAAGCGTCCTGCCACGCACCATCGCGAAATTCGACCATCGCTTTAGCCGGATCAGGCGCACGCATCAGGTCGCCGTGCCAGTATGGCTTTGACCGTGCCACCATCCGCGTATCGGTCCGGTAATAGGTCGCTAGCTCACCGATCTCGTAAGTCTTCCAAGGCTGTTCGCCGACCGGCAGCCATTCGCGCCATACCTGCATCGCAGCATTACGCCGGTTGCTCCAATCACCCTCGTCTGCGCTGTGGTTCTGCGCCCCGCCCTCCCAACTGTCGTTGGCACCTTCATGGTCGTCGGTGTTGGGGATCACTGGAAATTTAGCGTGAAGCGCTTGCAACTGAGGATCAGCACGGTAGCTGGCGTAACGCAGCCGGTAATCGGCCAGGGTTAGAATTTCGTCTGACGGGAAAATCCGTTCGGCAAATTTCGCGCCGCCATCATATCCGCCGCGGCCATATTCATAGATGTAATCGCCCATATGCAGCACCAAGTCGATGTCGTCGCGCCCGGCCGCATGGCCATATGCGTTGAATTCACCGAAGCCTAGATTGGAGCATGAGAAAATCGCGATATTAAACTTTGCCGCCTTGCCCACCGGCAAAGTTTTGGTGCGGCCCACCGGGGATATGCTGCCGTCAGGCGCAATGAAGCGGAACCAGTGCCATTTGCCTGGTGCGAGATTGTCGACGGTAATCTTAACCGTATGGTCGCGCCACGGCCCGGTTACCATCTGCCCGCCACCTGCAACTTTTGCGAAATCCTGACTTTCCGAAATCTCGACCCGCACCTTTGATGGCCCACCTGTCGGGTTCACATAACGCGTCCAAAGCAGCACCGAATCTTGCCCAGGCTCGCCGCTCGCGACATTATGCGTAAAGCCTGTCAGTCCCAGCAGCGCCTGAGCCATCGCAGCACCGCCGGGCAGCATCAGGCCGCCGATGCCGAAGCCTGCAGTTGCCAGAAGTGCGCGGCGGTTGATTATAAATGACATGGCTTAATCCTTCTGTGCTTGAATGCAGTAACCGCTAGGCAACGGCTATTGCAACGATATTACAATTGAGTGCGGAGCGACCATAATTCGGGAAAGGCGCGCTTTGTCACGGTGCTGGCGAGATAACTGACGCCCGCCGTCCCGCCGGTGCCACGCTTGCCGCCGATAATACGTTCGACGGTCAGCACGTGCTTGTGCCGCCACGTCGCCATTGCGTCGTCGAGATCGACGAGTTTCTCGGCCAACTGGTAGAGTTCCCAATAGCGTTCGGTGTCGCGGTAGACCTGCAGAAATCCAGCTTCCACTTCGGGCGAAAATATATGTGGCTGTGCCCAGTCGCGATCAAGTTGCCCCAAAGGCACGTCGATGCCCGCACGGGCAAGCGCGATGATCGTGTCGTCCCAGATGCTCGGCTCGACGAGCGCTGCCGCCATTGCGGCGCGTGCTTCGGGCCTGTCGTCCTGATATTTAAGGAAGCTCGAATCCTTGAGGCCCAGCAAATACTCGACGGTCCGGAACTGGTCAGACTGGAACCCCGAACTCGGCCCCAGCACATGCCGAAACCGTGTGTAATCGGACGGTGTCATCGTCGACAGCACATCCCAGCTGAGCGTCATTACCGCCTGAATTCGGCTGATCCTTGCCAGCGCCTTATAGGCTGGAACCAGCGCATCAACTTGGATTTGCGCCTTGGCAAATTTCAGCTCGCGGATCATCTGCTTCAGCCACAATTCCTTGGTCTGGTGGATGACGATGAACAGCATTTCGTCGTCGAGATCGGACTGCGGGTTCTGGCTATCGAGCAAGGTATCTAGCGCGAGGTAACGAGCATAGGTCATCGGCTTGGTATCGGTCATGCCCGAACTGTAGCCGAGCAAAAGAAAAGCCGGAAGAGGATAGTCCCCTTCCGGCTTCGAGATGGCTAGAGTTGTAATGACGTTAGAAGGTAAACCTAATGCCGCCGTTGTAGCGCCGACCAAATTGCTCCCATTCGATGGTATATTGGCCGTTGCGGACGGCAGGGATACCGCTCGCATTCAGCAGGTTCGACGGGTCCGAGTAACGGCGCCCGGGGTTGTTGAGCAAGTTAGAAGCATCGAAATAGATTTCAAAGCCGTCGAACACTTCATAACGCGCCGAGAAATCGAGTTCATCATCATCGGCCCAGTAGGTGTCGCCGGCGTCGGCCAGCGTGTCGGAGAAGCCGTCAGCCCAAGTGGTCCGGTTCTGATACTGCAAGCGAATCGACAGGCCGTATTTTTCATAATATGCACCGACATTATACGACACTTGTGACGTGCCGGGCAGCGGCACCTTGCGCTCGGGCGAGGTGACTAGGCCACCGGCATCAAGGATAGCAGGCTTTGTAACCTCGCTGTCATTATATGTTGCGTTTGCCGTTATGCCAAAACCGCCCATCCAATCGGGCAGACCAAGATCGGCAGTGTATGGCTCTAACTGAAACTGCGCCGCTGCTTCAAAGCCATAGACGCGGCCTGAACCACCGTTGGTGATGCCGCTGAAAGCGTAGCCCGAACGATCAATGCCGTTAGTGTCGAGCGCGTTCGAGCCAAAAGTCCGGCGCGAAGTGTAAAGGACGTCCTCTACTTTTTTGTAGAATGCACCCAGCATGAAATAACCCTGCGGCTGCACATACCATTCATAATAAGCGTCAACGCCATAAGCACGCTCGGGCTTTACAGCAGGGTTTCCGCCCGAAATCGACTGATTTGCATCGTTGACAACAACATTAGGACGTAACTGGTCATAATCGGCGCGGGCTGCGCCGCTGGTGAAGCCGATGCGTAGCTTTTTGTCATCCTCGACATCAAAATTCATGTGGAGGCTTGGGAAGGCCAGCGTCGTGCTGCTTGTTGCCTCGATCTCGCCAGTCACGCCTGGAATAGTTGCCAACGCGCGGCCACGGTTCGAAACCTTCTCAACGCGGACGCCACCAACAACGCTGCCCCAATCGAACTTGCTATTTGCCATCAGGTAACCGGCGAGAATTCGCTCTCGGACATTATAGTGATTGGCCGAAACCGGAGTAAATCCTTGAATGCTCTTTGCCTTGTCAAGATTGTCGCGCATCAGGTCGGTGTTAAAATACCGGAAGGTGTAGCCGAGCGGAATCTTGCCTTTGAACTGGGTGTCGAGTGAAAATGGAAGATAGGTCGTGCCGATACCAGAAGCGGTAAATTGGGCCGCCGTGTTCAACAACAGTTCGCGCTCGCGATTTATTTTCGTGCGCTGATCATATTGAACGCCGGCACGGATCGTCGTTTCGCCGCCGAAGAAAGACGTCTCGTGCGACAGCTCGCCCTTGAATGTATATGCGGTCGTCGGATCGACTGCATCGAGTGAGCGGAACGATGTCAACGGCTTTTGAAATGTATCAATGGCGGCCACCGGCGTTCCCGCCGAATAACGGGTCGGACCACTGAGTTGGTTAGTGGTGAAAAGCTGCACCCGCGCAAATTGCGGATTGGTTAGGTCATATGCAACGGTCGGACGCAGTGTGCGAGTTGAGGGGCTGTCCCAGCGGGTTTCGCCGACCACTGAGCGGTCATCCACCGACTTGGTATAATTGGCCACCCACTTGAAACCCCAATTGTCGCCAAACCGGTGCTTGCCTTCAATCGTATTGGTGAATACCGATTGGCGGAACGCACGAAGCGTTGATCGCTGGTTGATATCGATGCCGTAAACGGTGCCTTGAAACGGGCTATTGTTGCAAGCGTCAGCATAGGCCGTGTTTGTTGGAGTGCTAGTCGACGTGGTGCAGGCGGCGGTATTTGCAACTTGGTCGGCTTGGCGGTCATCGAGGTCGAAGATATAATTGTCGCGCGCCTCGTCATCGGTGAAGATGGTATATAAAGAGCGCACGGATATCG
>JANLRW010000170.1:0-5913 GCA_031361925.1 Sphingomonadales bacterium | reverse complement strand
AGATCGGCCGAATGATCGCCGATGTAGTGGAAGGCCTTCGTCACAATGGAGAGGCTGGCGACGGCCAAATCGAAGCACGGATTAAGGGCGAAGCCGAGGCACTCTGCGCACGCTTCCCAATCTATCCCTCTTGAACTATATGGGTGACTTACCCATCTAATACACAAGAAGGGAACGAGATCATGGGATATTGTAACGATTGTAATGCCGAATATGGCGAAGGCGCAAAATTCTGCCCGACTTGCGGTGCCAAAACGCCCGAACAACGCGCGGCGGAAAGCATCCCCAATCAAGCCAGGCACTATGTTGGCGAGGCAGCGGACGAATTATGGGGTGCGACCAAAGACGCGTTTCATACGGGCAAGCATCTTGCCGATCAGGATACTGTAAAAAAGGTAGCAGGCGGGGCCGCCATAGGCGCTCTCGCGGCAGTCGTGGCGCCGGTTGGGCTGGCAACGGGTGCGTTGATTGGCGCTGGCATCGTCGCCTATCGTCACGTCAACAAAAAGAAAAATCAGGAAAAATAAGCCCTAATGCGCTGCCCTTTCTGCGGACATGATGACAGTCAGGTAAAGGACAGCCGTCCGACCGAGGACAATGGTGCAATCCGCAGGCGGCGTCAGTGCGAGGGCTGTGGTGGACGTTTCACGACTTTCGAACGTATCCAGCTGCGCGAACTGACAGTGGTTAAATCCGAAGGCAAACGCGAACCGTTCGAACGCGAGAAACTGGAACGGTCGTTGTCAGTTGCCTGCAGGAAACGCCCAGTCGACGCGTCGCAAATTGAGAAACTCGCATCAGCCATCCAGCGCCAATTGGAAACATTAGGCGAAAGCGAAATCGAGACCAAACGCATCGGCGAATTCGTGATGGACGGCTTGAAAGCGCTGGATAGCGTCGCTTACATCCGTTTCGCAAGCGTTTACAAAGACTTCAGCGAAGCGCGCGACTTTGAGGACTTTGCCGGGAGCGTAGCCGAAGCGGCGAAGAAGTGAGCCAGCGCCCGGTTATTGTCTTGGTCCGCCCGCAACTTGGCGAGAACATCGGTAAAGCGGCGCGTGCAATGCTGAACTTTGGCCTTACCGAGCTTCGGTTAGTGGCACCGCGCGATGGTTGGCCCAATGCCTCTGCGGGTCCAGCGGCGGCAGGTGCTGATATTGTACTGCGCGACGCGCAGGTATTCGGTACACTTCACGAAGCCGTCGCCGACATCAACCACGTCTATGCGACCACCGTGCGCAAACGCGGCGTGGTCAAGCCGGTGGTCACCCCGGCCGAGGCTGCCAGCGCAATTCAAATTGCCCAAGACCGCAGCGCAATATTGTTCGGTGCGGAACGATCAGGGCTCGACAGCGACGAACTCGCGTTGGCACGCACGATCATCACCGTCCCGATAAACCCGGAATTCGGGTCGCTCAATCTTGCGCAAGCAGTCATCTTGTGTGCCTATGAGTGGTCAAAACACCAAACGCTTGAAAGCCCACCGCGCACCGAACTCGATCCGCCGTCGCCTCAATTCGAATTGGACGGAATGATCGACCAGCTGTTCGCGATGTTAGAGCCAAAGGGATATTTCCTTCCCGAAGACCGCTCGCTGGTGACCAAGAGGATGCTGCGCACGTTAATGACTAAGCCCGGTTGGAGCGCGCAAGAAGTGCGGACAGTGCGTGGCATTTTGACCACACTTGAGCGGAATCGCAAAGCCCCAAAATAGGGTCTTGGCATAACTACAACGTTACTATATTTTTAAGAGATAGCTCCAAAGGATTGTAGTCATGCTCTCAATATTGTTCGCTCTGGCAATGGCAGGCGATGCGCCGACCGCTGCGACGGCCACTGCCCCGGAAAAACTGATTTGCCGCCGTGAATCGCAAATCGGCTCGTTGGTCCGCCGCAAAAAAGTGTGTCGCACCGAAGCCGAGTGGAAAGCGGTAGCGCAAGAATCAAAAGATATGAGCAACGGGATGCAGCGCCGTTCAGGCGAAGTCCGCAATCCTTAATGCTATAAAATAACACTCCTCCCTTTTAAATCAGGAACAATCATGACCTTGAGTCTCGCAATATTGCTGCTCGCAGCAGCACCTTCGAATGACGCGGCAGCAACTGCTGACGCAACTGCCAAGACAACTGCGGTTCCCAACGCTAAGCCGGTAAAGGTCAAAAAAGTCTGCAAGAGCATCGCGGTGACTGGCAGCCGTTTGGGCAAACGCGAGTGCAAAACCCAAGAACAATGGGAAATGGGCGAAAGCGCGATGGAGCTTGGTCAAAAGAGCGCGAAAGGCGCTGTTCAGTAATTCACATTTGGCCGGTTTAACGGCGCAGTGCATCCCATTGCTTCAGTTCATAGGCAATAGACGCCTCCACCAGATTTTCCCACAGGTCTGCGGCGGTCTCAACGGGAACGCCTGCGTTCGCTGCGGCCAGTTTGACATTTGAGATCACTTGCGCCTTGCGCGCTTCGTCGCGGACTGTGTCGCGCTGAGGCTTAATGCGCGCAGCGGCGTCCATGTAAGCAAAACGCCGTGCGAGCAGGTCGATGATGGCAAGGTCTACCGCATCCACGCCGGCACGGACCTCCGCCATATCGCGGCAGTCCACCGGGTCTAGGGTATCGCTTGGTTTCAACATGGCCGCGCATTTAGAAAGGCCGCTCGATAAAGTCGAGCGCGATGTTGACATATTTGTGCTATCCCGCCATAGGCTCGCCTTCGCAATCGACCCTGCACTCCGGTGAAGCAGGTGTCCGGCCGGTCCAGCACGGTTCGCGCGGTACCGGAAGTAACGTTATAAGCCATTGGAGAAAATCTATGTCGATGCGCAAAAGCTCGAAGTATAAACTCGATCGCCGGATGGGTGAAAACATCTGGGGCCGCCCGAAATCCCCCGTCAACAAGCGTGAATATGGCCCCGGCCAGCACGGCCAGCGCCGCAAAGGCAAGCTAAGCGATTACGGCGTTCAATTGCGCGCCAAGCAGAAGCTTAAGGGCTATTACGGCGACGTAACCGAAAAGCAGTTCAAACGCGCCTACACCGAAGCCGCCAATATGAAGGGCGATACGTCGCAGAACCTTATCGGTCTGCTCGAGCGCCGCCTCGATATGATTGTCTACCGCGCCAAGTTCGCGCCGACGATCTTCGCCGCGCGCCAGATTGTCAGCCACGGCCACATCCGCGTCAACGGCGTGAAGTGCAACATCGCCAGCCGTCAGGTTGCTGCAGGTGACGTCATCAGCCTTGGCAACAAGGCCAAGGAAATGGCTTTGGTTATCGAAGCGCAAGGCCTGGCCGAACGCGACATCCCGGAATATGTCTCGCCTGACGGCAATGACAAAGTGACCTTCACCCGCGTACCAACGCTCGACGAAGTGCCTTATCCGGTGAAAATGGAACCAAATCTGGTCGTCGAATTCTATTCACGCTAATTTGGGCTTTCATGCCGATACAAAGGGGCGGTCCTGCGGGGCCGCCCTTTTCGCGTTATCATTTAATATTTAGCGCCGCCCTGATGAATACGTTACTTTTTTCTAGCACTTCGGCGCGCACCGCGCTGTCCTCCAGATAATGATCAAGGTTTTTGTAAACCACCAATACTGGCGCCTTACCCGCTTCGCTCAATTGCTCGGCCATGAAGCGTGATTGATCTACCCCAACATTACGGTCGACATCGCCGTGGAACATCAAAACCGGCGCAGTGATTTTCGCCGCATTGCGTGCTGGTGACCCTTCGACGATATGTGGTCCAGCGCCGATGAAATCGCGGTTGATCCGAAAATCGGTGTAGCCACGACCCTCTTCCTTCAGCTTCGCTAGATCGGTTACCGGCGCGACTGCCACAATAGCTTTGAACAATGACGGGTCGAGCACACCTGACTGCAACGCCGCATAACCCCCATAAGACCAGCCAAATATCGCGAGCTTCGCTGGGTCGGCAATGCCTTCGGAAACCAACCAGCGCCCGCTATCATTGACGTCACCGATTGCTGTTTTCCAAGACTGAAAACCATTTTGTTGGTACCAGTCATCGCCATAGCCAGATGAGCCACGGTAATTGGGCTGCAGAACAGCAAAGCCCTGATTGGCGAAATATTGCGCCAGCCAGTCAAAGCCCCATTCGTCTCGCGCGCTGGGTCCACCATGCGGCATTACGATGGCGGGCAAATTTTTGCCAGACGAGCCGATTGGCAACGTGAGATACGCAGGCACCATCGTCCCGTCGGAAACCCTGACTGAAACGGGCTTAACCGGCGCAAGCTTTTGCCCTTCAAGCTCAGGCCGACTGGCGAATAAGGGACTCAGGCTGTTGGTCGTTCGGTCAAAATGATAATATTGCCCTGGGTTCGTATCGCTCCCTGCCCATATAACCATCTTCTGCTCATCCGCGCTCATCCCTGCAAAATGGAGCAGAGCAGCATCGGGCAAAGTTTTCGAAAGCGCTAAGCCTAGTTTTTTCAAAGCAGGGTCGGTGTAAACCGCCTGCCGCTTCTCCGTGGCGAAGCTGTAACCGACCACACGCTTTTGCCGACCAAGCGTTATAACGCTATCTACATCGACGTCGCTGCGGCCAAAGACCCTTGTCTTGCTTAAACTTTCATCGAGTTTGATTTTGAACAGTTCGAAACGGCCATCCGTTTTTTCAAATCCGTAAACGACATTTTCAACCGGATCCACGGCATAAGGATTGAAGCCGGTTTTGTTTTGAAAATCGAATTCGCCAAATAACTCCCAATTGGTTTTACCTGCGGGCCGATATAAGTACCGCCGGACGCCGCTGTCATATCCGGCATCCGTTTTCATCAAGCCCATGATCCTGACATTACCCTGCCCATCGCTGATATACTCGGTCGCCAGCCGCGTTGGACCAACCACGCGTTTCGATGCGAGGCTTTTGGTATCAACACGGTCAACGCCGTAGCCTTCTTCAATTTTTGCGACGCGTGATCCGGTTTTTCCTTCCGGAATATACTCGCGACCCATTAACACCGCGCCGTCATCTCCGGGAAGCAAGTCGATCAGGTTACCGCCAAAGTAAGAAAAGCGCTCGGCGTTACTACCCTGCCGCATGGTCACTAGCTTTAATTCGGTGCCGTCGGCATTGACGGCTATTAGGCGGCTAATCGAGACTGGCTCGCCGGCTTCACGCGTCACGGACCAAATAAGACAGATCAAGCGAGCATTCGACACCCACTCGCAATATGACAGCCGCTCTGGGTTGCCTGATGCGGCGAGCGCCAATTTGGATTGACCGCCACTGGTCAGATCGACAGTATACAGTCTACTTCCTTGGCCCTTGTCAGGCACAATATAGGCAATCTTGTCACCGTCAGGCGACAGCGAAACATGCTCGATGCCTTCACGCGCGCCAAAGGCTGTCGCTGGAGATGGTTGCTGCGCATGAGCAGCGGGCGTTGCCACCAACAACGCCAAAAAAGCTAAATACCGCAACATGCAACTCCCCGTGCTTAAGTTGCCAATCTATAGTGCGCGCCGGTTGTAGCAAGCAAGATTACAGTCTCGTTTTTCATTTGAGCAACGGCACACGCTCTGCCACAAGGCGCAGTAATATTTCCTGCTAGGAGAATCCCATGCGCATTTTGATGCTGGCCGCAGTTTCGGCCCTCGCTCTGACCGCCTGCAAAAAGGTTGATACCGCAGCCATCGTCGCTGCGCCAGAAATCAACGTTCCAGCGCTCTCCGAAGCGACGATGAAGGACGTTACCAAAGAGCTTTCGCTCGACAGCTATGAAGGCCGCGCGCCGGGGTCTGCGGGCGAGGTTAAGACCGTCGCCTATCTGAACGAAAAGTTCAAAGCGGCGGGGCTGCGGCCCGGCAACAACGGCAGCTGGACCCAAGACGTGCCGCTGGTTGAAATCACCGCGAAAAATGTTTCGGCGCTGAGCGTTGCGGACAAGGCCG
>JANLRW010000166.1:0-1837 GCA_031361925.1 Sphingomonadales bacterium | reverse complement strand
CTGCGCGATCCGCCGAGCACTTCGGCGCTGGATGCCGATGGCTGGACTGCATTGCTCGCAATGGCGCGCGCAGAGCAGTTAATCGGCACGATGGCCCGTCGTCTTGCTGGACTAGCTGTTCCCGAAGCGGTCGCTGGCATACTCGAAGAAGCGCGGGTCAACGCCGAATATCAGCGTCGCTCGGCCTTATGGGAGGCCGACAGCGCCCGCCGCGCATTGGCCGACTATCCCGGCAAGATCGTGCTGATGAAAGGCACCGCCTACGCCGCCGCCGGTCTTAAGGCTTCCGAAGGCCGCCATATCGGTGACCTCGACATCATGGTCGGGCGCGCAGATTTACCGCAGGTTGAGGCGGCGCTGCTGATGGCAGGCTGGGAATGGGTGAAGGAAGACGCCTATGACGACGCCTATTACCGCGACCACATGCACGAACTCCCCCCGCTAATCCACAAGACACGTGACCGGATGATCGACGTCCACCACACGATATTGCCGTTGACGGCTAGGCCAAGGCCCGATGCGGCGGCGATGCTGGCGGGGGCGGTCGCGCTGGAAAACGGGCTTTATGTTTTCGCTCCGACCGACATGGTCATCCACAGCGCCGCGCATCTGTTCGCCGATGGCGAGCTCGACGGCGGCTTGCGCAATTTGTGGGACATCCACTGCCTGCTGGCCGAATTTGCCGACGACGCCTTTTGGCCAGCGCTCAAATCGCGCGCCGAGCATCACCAATTATGGCCAGCCGTGCACCGCGCCGCGCGCCTGACGCACCAGCTTTATGGCACTGAAATTCCCAAAGAATGGCAAAGCTGGCACCGGCAGGACAAATGGTATGTCCGCCGCCTCACCGCGCGCGATAATTGGGGCAGGGGAACACGCAAAATCGTCCGCCTGTTCTTCTACATCCGCTCGCACTGGCTGCGTATGCCGCCGTCGATGCTAATGCGGCATTTGTGGGTGAAATGGCGGAAGGGTTAGCCGAGGCGTCGGAGCGAGGGTATCAGTTCGTCAAAATGGTCGATGACCGCATCGGCCCCCAATTCCTCTACCGGCCCGTGCAAAAAGCCGAAGCTGACGGCCACACTCGGCACGCCTGCATTTTTCGCCGCCATGACGTCGTAGATCGAATCACCGACATAGGCTGCGCGTCCGCCGCCGCAGCGTTTAATCATCTCGAATATCGGCGCGCCGGAGGGCTTGGCGTTTTCCTTGCCAAGCGTATCCGCCCCCAAGATGCAACCCATACGGTGTGCGAGGTTCAGGTCGGTGAGCAATTTGACCGCAAGGCTTTCGAACTTGTTGGTCACCACCGCGTACCGGACGCCCATCGCGTCAAGTTCATCCAACAGCTCTAACGCGCCATCAAACGGGCGGCTGTGGACCGACACATTGGCTTCATAAAAGCTGAGCATTTCCTTGTAGAGCGGCTTGAAATCATCGCCCGGAATACCGCCGGTCGCCTCCAATCCCTGTTGCAGCATCAGCTTCGCGCCGCCGCCGATATGCTGCTTTACCGTTTCAGCGGAAAGCAACGGCCTGCCGACGCCGCCAAGCACATGGTTGACCGCTGCGGTTAGGTCGCCGCTGGTATCGACCAAAGTGCCGTCAAGATCGAAGCCGATGATGTCGAAAGGAAATTTTGTCATATCGCCTCCAATTGGCGGCAAGTTGTGGAAACCGCAACAATTTGCTGGCATGACACAGACCATGACACAGATAGCCGCCATCATCCTAGCCGCTGGCAAGGGTACTCGCATGAAATCCGACCTGCACAAAGTGCTTCACCCAATCGCGGGACGCCCGATGTTGATGCACCTGATGGATGCGGTCGACGCGC
>JANLRW010000139.1:0-2844 GCA_031361925.1 Sphingomonadales bacterium | reverse complement strand
TTTACAACCGCAAAGCCAGCGTGGCCCGCACCGACGGTCAGATCCAACGCAATGTCGCCACCGTGCGTGACCCAAGCTTCCGCCCGCGCAACGCCCGCCCGCTTGGCCCACGCAAGGCGCTTCGCAAAGGTCGCGGCAACTAATCCATCGAGTTTGCTGCGCGCCCAAATGCACTCACGGCGCGCAGCAATCCCCGGCCCGGCGAATCCCACATTAGCGCGGTCTTTATGGGGAGGTGCGGCATGGGCCTCCGCACCGCTGCTGACCGCCCTGTTATGTAAAGTCTGATGCGCTCCCATTGCGCGCAATTCGATAACGTGGCAGCCTCTCACAGCGGAGGCAATTATGGGCATCATCGAACTATTGGGTCTGGCGGGCAGCCTTAGCCTGCTATCGGGCTGGCGCTTTTACCTGACGATATTCGCCACCGGTCTGGCGATGCACTTCAACATCGTGCCTTTGCCTGAAAACCTAAAAATGCTCGACGTGCTCGCCAACCCTTGGGTCATCGGCATCGCAGGCACCGGCGCGGTTGCCGAATTTTTCGCCGACAAGGTAGCGTGGCTCGATTCGATCTGGGACGGGCTGCATACGCTTATCCGTCCCGTCGGCGGCGCGTTGCTGGCGCTTGCAGTGGTCGATAGCGGTGATCCGGTGTGGCAGGTCATCGCGTTTCTGCTCGGCGGCGGCGCGGCGCTTGCCAGCCATGCCACCAAATCAACCGCGCGCGCGGCGGTCAACACCAGCCCAGAACCGTTCAGTAATGTGGTCGTCTCGACCGTCGAGGATGTCGCAACCGGAGGACTGTTGGTTCTCGCCTTTGCCAATCCGGTCGCTGCTTTGGTTATCGCTGTGGCGTTGCTGGCGCTGGCGATATGGGGGCTGTGGGCGGGGTACCGGGCGTTCCGGCGGGTGTTTCCGAAGCCGGTGCAGAAGACAGATTAGCGCCGGTCCCTCGCGCAAATGTCACATTGGCATTCGGAATCGGCATGATCGGCTTGGGCAACTCGCCGCTGTAGCCCGAATAAATGAAACCGCCATTTTCAAGCGTATCCAATATCAATTCGCGCTTGTCAGGTTCGACCACGAAACAGCCTTCGCTAGAACCCGGCCGTCCCTTGGTCGCAATATATTCGGCGTTGAAATAACGCCGCCGCTCGGGCTGATAGCTGTGCACGACGATATCGCGCACGCGCATCTGGTTGTTCGATGGCTCCAGTCCGTCGAGCCGAAGAGAGAGACCGTTCTGGCCGATATACCGCTCCGCCCCAATCGCAGCACCGAGTGAAGATGACAGGCTGTTGTAGACATTGCTAAACATCGTTGCGTAACCGTCCTGGTCGGGATCCGATCCGATGCCATGTGCCACCAGTATCGGTCGGTCGAGGCCGTCCCCGTCGCGCAGATCAACGCGGTAAAGCCGGGGTTCGCGGCTATGCTTGGCGAAATCGACGACGACAATAACAGCCGGACCGGCATTGCGGCCGTAAGCGCAGTAATAGTCGCGGTATTTATCAATGGCTGTGTTGAACAACTTGCCATCGAGCCGCTGACGAGGCGACTCAGCCGCACCGTAATAGCCGTAGGAAATCGCCTTGGCCGAAAGCCCAAGCATATCGCAGCCAATCTGGGGCCGTGGTGGCTTCACATATACCGGAAGAGCGGCGGTGGGGTCGCCAGTGCCTGATTTGAAAACCGGCTGCGTAATGGGCATAGGGGCCGTGACACCGTCCTGCGCGAAAACGGGCACGGTGAAGAGCAGCAGCGGCAATGATGCAAATAGCTTGGTCAAAATCTCATCCATCGATTGTTCAGATGTATAACGACGCGACCGTATCTTTGTGCCTATTATGCTGCATTTGCGAGGATAGGCAATATCGGGCGAAACCCTCCCTTGTAAAACTTTGCGAGGCAGGCCATTTTGCAAATAGCGCGCCCTCTTGCGCTTTAAGAACAAATCTGGAACAACGCCGAATATGAGCCTCACCCACATCAAGGTGCGCGGTGCGCGCGAGCATAATCTTAAGGGCGTCGATATCGACCTGCCGCGCGACCAGCTGATCGTGATCACCGGGCTGTCAGGGTCGGGCAAATCCAGCCTCGCGTTCGATACCATCTATGCCGAGGGGCAACGGCGCTATGTTGAGTCGCTGTCGGCTTATGCGCGGCAGTTCCTTGAGATGATGCAGAAGCCCGATGTTGAGCATATCGAGGGGCTGTCGCCTGCGATCTCCATCGAGCAGAAGACCACGTCGCGCAATCCGCGCTCGACGGTCGCCACGGTGACCGAGATTTACGACTATATGCGGCTGTTATGGGCGCGCGTCGGTGTGCCTTATTCGCCTGCAACTGGCTTGCCGATTACTGCGCAGACGGTGACGCAGATGGTGGACCGCGTGATGGCTCTGCCAGAGGGCACGCGGGCTTTTCTGCTCGCGCCGGTCGTTCAGGGCCGCAAAGGCGAATACCGTAAAGAGTTGCTGCAGTGGCAAAAAGACGGCTTCACCCGCGTGCGCATCGACGGCGAATTTTACGCGATTGATGAAGCGCCGGTACTGGATAAGAAATACAAGCATGACATTGAGGTCGTGGTCGATCGCATTGTCGTCAAAGGCGACATTCAGCAGCGTCTGGCCGAGAGCTTTGAACAAGCGTTAAAGCTTGCCGATGGATTGGCGTTTGTGGATTTGGCGGATGGGACAGTGGCGGAGCTGGGTGGTCTTTCCGGACTAGCGGAATCCAGAACCCCGTTTACCTCAAGCCAACCTTTATCCCCGTTCGTGTCGAGCGAAGTCGAGACACCCCAAGGCGGCGCACGAACTCCCGGTGTCTCGACTTCCTCGC
>JANLRW010000123.1:0-3090 GCA_031361925.1 Sphingomonadales bacterium | reverse complement strand
TGGGTCAGCGGGCTATGGCGTTGTTCGTCATAGCTGAACCCGGCCATCGCCCAATTCGAGCCATCGCCGCCAGTTTTCAGGTAATCGCCGTTGATCGCGGCAAAGGCGGAACTGGCATTTGGCCCGTCCACCTTTTTGCAGGATCCTGTCACCAACGCGGCGCCCGTCACGGCGGCCATCAGCCAAAGCTTCATCGTCATCATTTACTCTCCCAAACGAGAGGCTATGCCGAACCGCCGTCTGCGTCTAGCGGGAATTTAATCGGCGGGTTAAATGACTTGTTTGATAGCAGCTTCCATCTGGCTGGCTGCATTTTCGTAGATGCGCTGCCGCAGGTTGAACAGGATTTGTTCTGGTGCGGTATCAGGCGTTCCGCCTTTAAATGGCGGTGCAGGGTCATATTCTAACGCTAACTGGATGGTGCGCGCGACTTCCTCGCCCGATATCAGCGCGATGAGTTCAAGCGCAAAGTCGATGCCCGATGTGACACCGCCAGCGGTCACCAGATTGCCGTCGCGCACAACACGGGCGGCTTCGTGGGTTGCGCCGAACATGGGCAGAAGATGGGTGTAGCCCCAATGGCATGTCGCGCGCTTACCCTGAAGCAAGCCTGCCGCGCCAAGGATTAAGGCACCGGTGCAGACGCTCGTTACCCATGCTGCGCCTGCGGCCTGGCTTTGCACGAAATTGACAATGGCAACGTCGCCAATCGCCTCGCGCACGCCGTGCCCGCCGGGCACGCAAATGATGTCGGCCTGCGGGCAATCGGCGAAGCTGGCAGTCGGAAGGATCGAAAAGCCGCAGTCCGTCGTGACGGCATTGCCGTCCTTCGATGCAACAAAGACCTTGGCGTCCGGCATTCGTGACAGGAATTGCACAGGGCCAGCGAAATCCAGCTGGGTTACGTTGTCGAAAAGGACGAAAACGATGTTCATTCCGAACCGATAACGCCATTCAGCCCCGAAGCAAAGGGCCGCCGGATTGCTCCGACGGCCCAATTTTACTTGGTAACGTCCCGGGAGGATGGAACGTTACCAGTAAAATCCGCGATAAGCGCGAACGACGCGGCCTGTCCGGGTGTTGACCAACAGCACGTCGTTATAGTGACGCACATAGGTCTGGTAACGACCCGGCTGCGGCAGGCGGTAATTCGCGTAGTTGCTTACCCGGTAGCGCGGTGCATAATAGCTGGCACCAATGCTCACGCCAGTGTTGAAGGTGCGATAGCGGAACGGCGCACTAAATCGGTCGCCGCGAAACGCGTTGCGGTTGCTCTGGCGGTAATCGCGCCAGTCTTCACGGCGTTCCTGCTTGGCTTCGCGTACCTCTTCGCGCGCGTCGCGAATGTCGCCACGGTCGCCGTAACGCTTGGCTTCCTTCAGGTCGCGCTTCTCTTCACGCACTTCCTGATTGTTGCGTTGCATTTCACGTGTCTGGGCCTGCGCAACCATTGGGGAGAGGGTGGCGGCGACAGCTGCGGCTGTTATCAAAAGTCTCTTATTCATCGTCTGTCTCCTTGAGCAAAACAAACACAATGCTGCGTCTGTTGTTCCCTTTTTAGGAGGCGATGCTTGAACGCGCGGAAAACAAGCCGTTCAGAAACAAGACATTTGTGTCGCAAATTGTATCAGATGCGGGCGGTCGAAGCCGGATGATTTGCGCACCCGATACTCCGACCGCCCGTTCATAGACTCATTTCTTGGCAGGCGTTACTGTCACCTTGGTGCCATCCGGACCAGTAGCAGTGAAACTTCCGTCGGCTGCAGGTGCAGTCGATACCCAGCAGACCTCGGTTTCGTCGCCGTCGGGATCGAAGCAGTCCTTGCCATCCTTGCGGGCAAATTTGCCTTTGACCTGCTTGCCGTCTGGTCCGGTATCGACATAGGTGCCGTCGGCGTTGATGGTCGATTTGGCCATCGTTCCATCGGCCATCTTGATGTCATAGTCGCCGACGGGCGCTGCCGAGTCGGTCGCCGTAGTTGCCGCAGCTTCGGCCGGTGCCGTTTCGGTTTCCGCTGCCTTTTCAGCCTGTTGTGAACAAGCAGCCAACGCGGATAGCGCGGCAATCATAATCAGTTTCTTCATCATAGATCTCCCTCTCGCCGCGACCCGGGGGAAGGCTATGCCGGTGAAACGGTTATGGCAATGTCAATGTGAAGTAGCCGAAAGGATCGATTAGATTAACTCAACAGCCAGTGCTGTTCCTTCGCCGCCACCGATGCAAAGCGACGCCACACCGCGCTTTTTGCCGTGGCGTTGGAGCGCCGCGATCAGCGTGGTAATAATCCGCGCGCCCGATGCGCCGATCGGGTGACCCAAAGCCGTTGCGCCGCCGTGCACGTTGATTTTGTCATGCGGAATGCCGAGGTCGTGCATCGCGAACATCGCGACGCAGGCAAAGGCTTCGTTGACTTCGAACAGGTCGACATCGGCGATGCTCCAGCCAGCTTTGGCGAGGCATTTGGTAATCGCACCAACCGGGGCGGTGGTGAACGCTGAAGGCTCCTGTGCGTGCGCGGCATGGGCGACGATGCGCGCGACCGGCTTCAGGCCTTTGGCATCGGCCACCGATTGACGGGTGAGCACCAAAGCCGCTGCGCCGTCCGAAATCGAGCTGCTGGTCGCTGCCGTAATCGTGCCGTCCTTGGCAAAGGCGGGGCGGAGGCCGGGGATCTTGTCGGGCATCCCTTTGCCGGGTTGCTCGTCGGTATCGACGACCACATCGCCTTTGCGCGTTGTGACAGTCACCGCGACGATTTCGTTTTTGAACGCGCCATCAGCAATTGCGGCGTGCGAGCGGCGGAGCGACTCAATCGCGTAATTGTCCTGCGCCTCGCGGGTCAGCTGATATTCGTTAGCCGTGTCTTGCGCGAATGTCCCCATCGCGCGGCCCGCCTCATAGGCATCTTCAAGTCCATCGAGGAACATATGATCATAAGCGGTGTCATGGCCGATGCGCGCACCGCCGCGATGCTTTTTGAGCAGATACGGCGCGTTGGTCATGCTTTCCATCCCGCCCGCAATAACATAATCGACCGACCCTGCGGCGAGCGCTTCGCTGCCCATAATCACGGTCTGCATGCCCGATCC
>JANLRW010000104.1:0-6422 GCA_031361925.1 Sphingomonadales bacterium | reverse complement strand
AAACCCGCTCCTCCCGCGCCGACCGTTTGCTAAGGATGGCTTTCGGCCATCCGTCGCGTCTTCCATCACCAGCATCTGCGTTCATGACCGCAGCATCGGCAACGCAGATTAAATAACCGATACGGTTAGTTGTAGGAAAGCTATTTTTGATCGAGCGGCGTAATCCACTGAATCGCTGTAACTAAAATTCAGTCTGGCCCGAAATGTTGCGCAGTTTTAGTTCACGCGAAGCTCGCGAAGGAGCGAAGGGGTTGTGCAAACCTGCGCGTAGCGCACTAAAATCGCTGAGGTCTAAGGTTAACCATAATGCGGACAAATGGATGGCGCTTCGGGGAAACAGAGAAACTTCGCGCTCTTCGCTCCTTCGCGAGCTTGGCGTGAAATTTTTTCTGCTATTTCCGTTCAACCCAGCGCTTGCAACGCTTTCATCACCGCGACGGACTGTTCGGCACCGGATTGCGGCACAGTTTCGCCAGTGCGGTCGATGATCTTGTCCCATGCGGCGGCAAAGCCTTCGACATTGCGGTCACCCTCGCGCAGCGCAGCGCCCGGCGTCATCGTCACATAAGCGGCATGATAGCCACCACCACCGGCACCGATAATCATGTTGGTCGGCGCGTCTTCGCTGACCAGATACAGCGCGGCTGGCACGACGTTGTCCGGCGTGAACTGTTCGAACAGGCCTTCGGGGAAGATGTCGGCAGTCATCCGTGTGCCAGCGACCGGCGCGATCGAATTGACGCGAATATTATATTTTGCACCTTCGAGGTGGAGTGTCTTGGTCAGGCCAGCCAGCCCGAGCTTGGCCGCGCCGTAATTGGCCTGCCCGAAATTGCCATAAAGGCCGGTCGATGAAGTGGTCATCAGGATGCGGCCATAGGCTTGCTCGCGCATCATGTCCCACACCGCCTTGGTGCAGTTCGCCGAACCTGAGACATGGACTTTTAGCACCAGATCAAAATCGGCAGGCTCCATCTTGGCAAAGCTCTTGTCGCGCAGGATTCCAGCGTTGTTGATCAGGATCTGGACGCCGCCCCAAGCTTCCTTGGCCTTGGCGACCATTTCGACCATCTGGTCATATTCGGTCACGCTGCCGCCGTTCGACATCGCTTCGCCGCCAGCGGCCTTGATTTCTTCAACGACTTGAAGCGCAGAATCGCTATGCCCCGTGCCATCGCGCGCGCCGCCCAAATCGTTGACCATCACCTTTGCGCCGCGCCGTGCCAGCTCAAGCGCATAAGCTTTGCCCAACCCGCCGCCCGCACCGGTCACAATGGCGACTTTGTCTTTAAAGCTGATGGTCATCGTTCGTCTCCATAGATATGCGATATTGGCGTGGTGCCAGATTTGCCGGTGATTTGGCATGACGGTTACGTTTACGCAAGCGTAAAGCAATCGATATTGGAAGGGTTGCGCCTAATGAGGCTTCACTTTAGCGCTTCGATACCGCCGCTGTTTTGAAGGTCATGATATCGTGTCGATCCGCAACACCTTGATGCTGATGCTTACATGGCTGGGCTGTCATTCGACGGCTGTGTTCGGCCAGGACAATCCGCCGGAACCAGACGTTATCATGGTGGCACCGACGACGTCCGACAAACCTGCTGCACCGCAAGAAAGCGACTGGCAGATCAAGCCGCGCTGGCGACTGCAATATGATATTGCCAACATTGATGGACCGGTCGGGCTGCCGGGTGAAGGCGCATTTAGCGCAATACGCCGCGCGCGCCTGGGTATTGATATCATTATGCCTGGCGGTTTTTCGGCGCGCGTTGACGGCGAGGTGCAAGATGATCCCATCCAGTTGCTTGACGTTTTCCTGCAATGGAAAAAGGACAATATCATTGTAATTGCAGGGCAGCAGAAAGCGGTCACTCCGCTTGATTTGCAAACCAGTAATCTTGCCACCAGTTTCATGGAACGGCCTGCCTTTTACAACGCGTTCAATTATGGACGCGGAACAGGAATATTGGCGGGATTTGAACGCGACGATTTCGGATTTTACGGCGGCGTGTTTACCGAAAGTCTAAGCCTGCTCAACGATGCCGACCGAAACAGTCTCTCTGCCGATTTCCGGACATATTGGTCACCCAAAGTCGGACGGGTGCGGCTTCATCTTGGGGGCAGCTATCACCTGCGTGACCTTAATGATTTCGGTGACCTGACCACTCGCTATCGCCAGCGCCCCTTTGTGCGGATTACCGACGCCCGCTATATTGGCACGCCAGCACTCAATGTGGATAAAGAACAGCGATACGGACTCGAAAGTGCGGCAGTTCTGGGCCGCTTTCACGGCGCGGCAGAGGTGCACTGGCTCACGGCAAGCCGTGCCGGGCTTGCTGACCCCAAATTTTTCGGCGGATATGCCGAAGCGGGTTTCTTCCTGACCGATGACAGCCGGCCGTTGAAGGGCGGTATATTCGGGACAATTAAGCCGAAAAAACCGCTTGGTAACGGTGGCATCGGCGCTGTGCAGGTTAATATGCGTTACGACTATCTCGATTTGAACAGCAAAAGCGTGACCGGCGGAAAGCAGGACGGTTACCTTGCGTCACTAATCTGGACGCCAACTGACTTCTTGCGGTTGATGGTCAACTACGCGCGGCTGGATTATCGCAACGCGGCGATTGTCGTTGCCGGCAACCGCGATTATTCGGTCGACGTCATCGCCGCGCGCATTCAGCTAAGCTATTAAACCGCATCCTGATCGAGCGAATATCCCGCCGAACGGACGGTGCGGATAATATCGCTTCCGAAATCTTCGTTCAACGCCTTGCGCAACCGGCGGATATGCACATCGACGGTACGGATTTCGATATCGCTGTCATGGCCCCATACGCTGTCGAGCAAGCGCTCACGCGAAAAGACATGGCCGGGATATTCGAGGAAATGCTTGAGCAGGCGGTATTCGGTCGGCCCCAAAGGCACCTGCTTGCCGCCGCGCTTGACCTTATGCGCGACAGTATCCATTTCGACATCGCCAAAGCGTAGCGCTTCGCCAGCGAGCGCAGGCCGGACACGGCGCAGCACAGCTTTGGCGCGCGCCACCAGTTCGCGCGGGGAAAAGGGTTTGGTTACATAATCGTCCGCACCGATTTCGAGGCCGCGGATACGGTCGTCTTCTTCACCGCGCGCGGTCAGCATGATGATCGGCACATTGGCGGTATTGTCCGACTTACGCAGCTGACGACATACTTCGATGCCCGACAGATTCTCGAGCATCCAGTCAAGCAACACCAGATCAGGTGTCCGCTCTTTGGCCATGAGCAAGGCTTCCTCGCCGTCGCCGGTTTGGCGAACATCGAATTCTTCGCGTTCGAAATGCCAGCGGACCAGTTCCGCAAGAGCGCTGTCGTCTTCGACCAATAGCAATTGTGCCTTGGGCATATTAGGGCCTTTCTATCAGGCGTCGGGCAGGTTTTCGCCAGTTTCGGTGAAGTAAATCATCTGGGCAACGGTGGTGGTATGGTCGCCGATGCGTTCGAGGTTTTTTGCAGTGAACAGCAAATGTGCAACTTCGGTCGCGTTCGTCGGATTTTTCACCACATAGGCGACGAAATCAACGAACAAGTCCTTGTTGAGCTGATCAACATCCTCATCGCGAACGGTCACCGCACGCGCAAGGTCAACATCACGCTTGGCATAAGCATCCATTGCCGTGCGGATCATCTCGACGACAATTTCGCCCATGCGGTCCAGCTGCTCGGTTGCCGCGGGCGGAATTTTACCCTCCATCTGCGGCACGCGCTTGGCGATGTTTTTGGCATAATCGCCGATCCGTTCGATAACCGCCGACATTTTCAGCGCGGCGATCAACTCTCGCAGATCGTCGGCCATCGGTGCGCGCAGCGCGATGGTGCGGACCACCAGCTTTTCGACCTCGGTTTCCAGATTGTCGATGATCTTGTCTTCGGCCCGCGTCGTCGCCGCAAGTTCGGAATCATGCCCATTCAGCGCCTTCATGGCCGCGATCACCGCGGTTTCCGCGCGCGCACCCATTTCCGCAATAAGCCCGCGGATTTCGTCCATATCGTCGTCGAATGCGGTGACGGTGTGTTTGGTTCCTGTGCTCATACCTTGGTCCCTTAGCCGTAACGGCCTGTAATATAATCCTTGGTCCGGTCTTCACGCGGGTTGGTAAAGATGTCGGACGTTTCGCCAAATTCAATCAAGTTGCCCAGATGGAAAAACGCGGTGCGTTGCGACACGCGCGCTGCCTGCTGCATATTGTGCGTCACGATGATGATAGCATATTTGCCGCGTAAGTCGTGGATTAACTCCTCGATCCGCGCAGTCGCAATCGGGTCAAGCGCCGAGCAGGGTTCGTCCATCAAGATGACTTCGGGGTCGACGGCGATCGCGCGGGCGATGCACAGCCGCTGTTGCTGTCCGCCCGACAAAGCGGTGCCACTGTCGCTCAAACGGTCCTTGACCTCGCCCCAAAGCCCCGCGCGCGTCAGCGAACTTTCAACGATATTGTCCAGCTCGCCTTTGCCCGAGGCAAGGCCGTGGATGCGCGGGCCGTATGCGACATTGTCGTAGATGGATTTGGGAAACGGATTGGGTTTTTGGAACACCATGCCGACGCGTGCGCGCAGTTGGACGACATCCATTGCCGACGAATAGATGTCCTGCCCATCAAGAAAAATACCGCCCTCAACCCGGGCACCGACAATCGTATCGTTCATCCGGTTCAGAGACCGCAAAAACGTTGACTTGCCACAACCCGACGGGCCGATAAAGGCGGTGACATTGTCCATATCGACATCAATCGACACGTTGTTGATCGCCTGCTTGTCACCGTAATAGACGTTGACATTGCGCGTTGAAATTTTCGGATTGGCGGTGGTTACAACCACTTGATTTTCCTTTTCATGTCGGCCTACCAGCGCGTTTCAAACTTGTTGCGCAGGTAAATCGCCAGCGCGTTCATACCCAGCAAGAATATCAGCAATATGATGATCGCGGCACTGGTTTTCTCGACAAAGCCCTGATTGACCTCGTCCGACCATAAATAGATTTGCACCGGCAACGCGGTGGCGGCATCGGTAAAGCCAGTTGGCGCCGACGGAATGAACGCGCGCATCCCGATCATCAGCAACGGTGCAGTTTCGCCCAGCGCACGCGCCATGCCGATGATCGTGCCGGTCAATATACCGGGGAGCGCCAGCGGCAGGACATGGTGGAATACCACCTGCACCGGCGACGCGCCGATCCCCAAAGCTGCCTCACGGATTGACGGCGGCACAGATTTAACCGCGTTGCGCCCGGCGATGACGATCACCGGCATCGTCATCAGCGCCAGCGTCAATCCGCCAACAAGCGCCGATGAGCGCGGCATTCCGAAAATACTCAAGAAAACTGCCAGTCCCAACAATCCGAAAATGATCGACGGCACCGCCGCCAGATTATTGATCGACACCTCAATCATATCGGTCAGGCGGTTTTTGGACGCATATTCTTCGAGATAGAGCGCAGCACAAACACCGATAGGAAAGGCCAGCAGCAAGGTGATGGCCATCGTCATCAACGACCCCTTGAAAGCCGCCCAGATGCCAACGATCGCAGGGTCAGTCGCATCGGCGCCGGTCAGGAATGTCCAGTTAAACCCGGTTTGCAGACTTTCTTTGCTGGCAAGGGTCGCCACCGTTTTTTCGGCATCGGCGCGCCCTGTGCCTTTATAGGCGATATCAATTTCGGATGCGGCGGGTAACCACAGCCGCTGTTTTGCGGTAATCAGCGAAGGGTCCGACGACAGCGCCGCGCGGACATTGGCAGCAGCAGCCGAGGTGAACAGCGCGCCGCCGTCTGCACCATATTGCTGGGTCGCCGCTAGCTCGACCACGCCCGGCAAGTCGAGCGAATTCAATGCGGCATCGCTACCCGCACCGCTCAATGAAGCCGCACTTGCACCTGCCGTCAGCGTTGGAAAATCGAGATCAAGGGCAATTTCGGTGCGCTGAAATCCGCGAACGCCTTGCCCCAGCATCGAGAATAGCAAGAACGCCAGAAACGCGGTCGACAGCAGAACGGCGATGAAACCCATCGCCTTGAAACGGCGTTCGGCGGCATAACGGCGCGCAATGCGCTTTTGCATCGCTTTACCGTTCCAGTGAGTCGGAGTCGGGTTTGCGACGATGTTACTCATATGCTTCCCGGTATTTTTTGACGAAGCGGAGCGCGACAAAGTTCAGCACAAAGGTGGTGATGAACAGCACCAGCCCGAGTGCAAATGCGGCCAAGGTATGCGGGCTGCCGAAATCCTGATCGCCGGTTAAAAGTGCTACAATCTGGACGGTTACCGTCGTAATCGTATCGAACGGATTTGCGGTCATGTTGGCGGTATAGCCTGCCGCCATCACCACAATCATTGTCTCGCCAATCGCGCGGCTGACCGCCAGCAAGACGCCGCCGACGACGCC
>JANLRW010000090.1:0-3329 GCA_031361925.1 Sphingomonadales bacterium | reverse complement strand
GCTCTCGTCTGCCGCTCCATTGCCCACCAAGTTAGCGGCAGCGGCGCGACCAAGGGCAGTTCTTCCTCTTGAGGCACGCCGTCCGAGCCGAACCGCAAAGCGCTCGCAAAGTGGCTGCCGTCGCGGCGTTTGCCTTCATAGGTTACCGCGACTTGTTTGCCGACATGCGCGCGGGACCAGTGCCAGCTTTGGAAGCCATCCTCGATCGGTTCGCTGCCATGATTGCTGTCGAGATAGCCGCTGCCGCTCCATGCGATGTCGGGCTGCTCCATCTTCACCTCGATCCGCGCGCGCGGCGCTATTGCCTGCCAGCAATGGCGGCCGGCGGGGTCGAGTTTGAAGCTGCGCTCATTGAACATTTCGGGGTGCAATATGATCTGCCCCTTCACTCGCCGCCGCCAAGGAATGCCCAAGCGGATGTCGCGTTCCTCAATGTCGATGATCAGGCGGTCGCGCTCCCAACGCATCGCGCTCGGGCCGATCTGCAGGCAATCGCGTTCCTGCCGTGTCTCACCCACCCCGCGCTCGGTCATCACCCAGCGTGCACCTTTGCCGTATAACGCGATGTTGAGGCAGCTATGGTCGAGCGGAATGTCGCGGCCGGATTTCTTGTAATAAGGCGAAAAAACGCTGCCGATAAAGCCGATGATGGTTAGCCCGTAACGTTCGTCATCGCTGAGCGCGTCGACATACCACCAGCGATAGCCTTGCGGTGGTACCAGCGTGTCGAAATAAGGTCGGACAGCACGGCTTCGCTCGCCAACCTCCCCGACAAGGCGGCCATTGGCACCCCCGCGCCCGGATGGGTCGCCCCGCCCGCGCAATAAAGCCCACGGATCGCTGTCCTGCTGCCGGGGCGCAGGAAGGACGCCGCCCACCCGTGCGAGGCCCGTCCATAAAGGGCTCCACCCGTCGCCGGGAAGAGCGCCGCGAACTCCGTTGGCGTCACCAGATGATGGGGCAGGGGCGTTTCCAGCTCCAGCCCGCAGCTCCTCAACCGCTCCAGCATGTTCGATGTGCATTGCTCTTTCTCCCTCTCGGTATAGGTGTGGCTGTCGCCGTTGGCGGGCGCGTTGACGATGATTTGCAGGCGTTCTTGGCCCAGCGAACAGACATAGGCGGTGGGTGCTGAAGGCACTCGGCCCGCGGCAATGTCCCGAAATTCGGCTGGGTAATCTGACGAAAAAAAGACGTTGTGGTGGTCGAGCTCAAAGCCCTTGGTCTTCGAGTTTGCCAACCACACCATAGCCGACAGCGAACGCGCCTTTTCGGGGACTGGGCGGGCAGCAGGGGCCGCTTCGTCGCCAAGCAGTCCGGAAGCCAACGCGGCTGGGTCGCCATTGAAGATGACTTTGCTTGCCGATAGTCGCTCACCATTCGGCAGTTCAAAACCAGACGCGGATTTATCCCGAACGGTAATGCGTGACACGGATTGCCCATAGCGAAACACCACGCCCTTTTCCTTGGCGAGCTTTTCCAGCGCATGTGCCAGCGCGCTCATGCCGCCCTCGATAGCCCAAACCCCCTGCGCCTCGACATGTGCAATCAGCATCAACGTGGCGGGTGTCTCGAACGGCGATGACCCGCAATAGGTCGTGTAGCGCCCGAACAATTGCCGCAGCCTTGGGTCAGGGAAATACTTGCCCAGCACCGACCATAGAGACGTATACGCCCGCAAGGTCATCCAGTCAGGAAGCCCGCGCAATCCCATCCGCCAGCCGAGCGTCAGCGGATCGGTTTTCGAGCCGTGCAAAAAAGGGCGGTCCAGCGCATCGTGCAGCCGCTTCGCCTCTTTCGAGAAGCGCCGAAAACCAGCGGCGGCTTTTGCGCCTGCAAATTCGCCAATTGCCGTTTCGTTCTGCTCTTGGTCTGCATATAGATCGAGCCGCTCGTCCGGCCCCCACGCGTGGCGCGCAATCCGGTCGGCGCGATGCAGGCTGATGTAATCTTCGGTGCGCGCTCCGGCGGCTTCGAATATCTCGTCGATTACCGACCGCATAGTGAAGACGGTCGGCCCAGCATCGATCATTGCGCCGCCGACATCGAGTTGGCGAACCTTGCCGCCGGGGCCAAGTTCCTTTTCCACGACGGTCACCGCAACCCCCCGTGACGCCAGCAAAACCGCACTGACGAGGCCGCCAATGCCTGCTCCGATGATCACGGTTTGGCCGTCGTGCAAAATGTCCCCGCTCTCCCAAGCAACTTTCGATTTGACGTGCGGTATCAGAAGTCCAATCATATCGACAAATAAATATGTCAGACAATCAAGACAATTTGACCTTGAAGACCCGCTGGGTGATGCGGCGCAATGCAATATTGGGCAGCGCGGTATTCCAGCGCTGGGCCTCGCGCACGCCGGTCATTCGCGGGATTGCGCGGCGTCGGGCGGCGGCGCAGTTCGACCTGATCGCCGGGTTTATCTATTCGCAGATATTGGTAGCCTTTGCGCAGGCTGGGCTCATCGAATATCTGAACGGGCATCTGCGCAGCGTTGACGAGATCGCCAGCTTTGTTAGTTTAGGCACCGATGCGACCGACCGGCTGCTGCGGGCAGGGCAGTCGCTGCAAATCGCCGAGTCGCCGCAAGCCGGGCTTTGGACGTTGGGCGAAGCAGGCGCGCCGCTGTCAGCCAATGAAGGCGCGATGGCGATGATCCGGCACCATCATTTGCTGTATAGCGATCTCGCCGATCCGCTGGCCTTGCTCGCTAAGAACCGTGCCGAGGAAACCGCGCTGTCGGCTTACTGGACCTACGCGTCGAAAGATGACAGCAAGGCTGGAGCAACCGGCTATTCGGCGCTGATGGCCGCGACTCAGCCGATGGTGTCGCAGCAGATTCTCGATGCCTATGATTTCAGCGCACACCAGCGGATGCTCGACATCGGCGGCGGGTCGGGTGCGTTTGTCGCTGCAGTCGCGACAGCCTCGCCGGGCGTGCAAATCGGTATATTCGATCTGCCCGAGGTGATTGCCGAAGCGAAAAAGCGAATCGCCAGTTCGGGATCAATCCAGTTTCATTCGGGCAGCTTCAAGGACGCTGCGTTACCCGCAGGGCATGACCTGATCACCCTCGTGCGGATCCTTCACGATCACGACGATTCGGTTGTGGCGGCGTTGTTGGCCAAGGTCCACGCCGCGTTGCCCCAAGGCGGGCGATTGCTGATTGTCGAACCGATGGCCGACAGCGCGCACGCACAGCGGATGGGCGGTGCTTATTTCGGCCTCTATTTATGGGCGATGGGTTCGGGGCGGCCCCGATCCGCGCACGAGTTGCGCCATATGCTCACAAACGCCGGTTTTGCGTCGGTCAAACCGATCAAAACGGCGCT
>JANLRW010000054.1:0-1769 GCA_031361925.1 Sphingomonadales bacterium | reverse complement strand
ACTGGTCGACGATAAATGGGGTGCGCGGCCATATCGAACAGGATGTCCGCGCGGTCGACGTTTCGGAGGCCGGTGACTGGAGTGCGGTTCGTGTTTGGTATACACCGAACGCAGCGCTGGGCAGCACGCAGTGGCCCGCGCACGGCTTCATCTACCCCAACGCGAAACGCAGCGAGGGTGAAGTGAAAAAGGCGGTCGCGAGCTTGCTTGGCGGGAAGATGCCTGCGCCTGCGGTGGTTCAGCTGGCGGCGGTGAAGCCTGAGGGGGCGAAACCGGTGAAGGCGGGATTTGGCCTGTCGTCCAATCTGCTATCCGACATTGACCGTAAGGCGGCGAAAGAAATTAAGAGCAAATCACTGGCTGCTCTGCCAATTAAACGCGACCCGATTGCCGATATTATGGCGAAGCTGGGACGTTAGGCGTCGTCGTCCGCGTCGTTGCTCGGCCTCCGACCGTCCGAGCCATCACTCTCCAATATCTGAACGCCGGGCCAAATCCGCTTCGCCTTTTTGGCGAAGCGTTCATCACAGGTGACGAGGTTACACCCCAACTCCATTGCTAGCGCAAGATAGATGCAGTCCTTTAACGGGTGGCCGAGATCTATTGCGAGCCCTGCGGCACCCAGCGGTTGGTTTTGCGGCAGATGGATGATTCTGAAGACACCATCGACAACCTTGTTTTGAAAATCCGAAAGGAGCGCCCGGACCCCGTTCGATTGTGCTTTGTCCATATTCGCTTTGCGCACCAGCGCAGACGCCACTTCGACGACGAATAATTCAGGTACCGCGATTTCGGCCGCATGTTTTATGAGCATGTCCAATGCTGCGTCGCTATTTGTTTCTGGAAAATACCATTTTAGGGCGACGCTGGCATCAAGAATGATCACTAGCTATCCCTATCTTCGCGCAACAGATCAAGCGACGTGGTGCCTTTCGGCAAAGTAAGGCCAACGCGATCACGAAGCTTCCTGGTTGCCGCGACCATCTTTTCTGTCCGACGCTTGGCTGCGTATTCCGCGATTAGCAGGCGCAACTCCTCGGAAATCGAATTGCCATGTGCCTCGGCAATCTCACTCAATATCGCATAATCCTTGTCATCTACATTGCGTGCAGTTGCAGTCGCCATTATGCATCTCCATTGGAAAATTTGTTGCTAGCATAATACCGCGAAAAGTGCAATCACTACCGACCAAACTTCCGCTGCGTCTTGCCGTAACGCGTCTTGCGAGTCCCCGGTCTTCCCTCGGTAGATTTCCCCTTCGGCGCGGTGATTTGTTGCGGATGCGGGATACCCAACTCGTCTTGCTCCAGCGAGCGGATTTCGTCTCGGAGCCTTCCAGCGGTTTCGAACTCAAGATCGGCGGCCGCCGCGCGCATTTTCTTTTCGAGGTCCTCGATATAGGCGCGCAGGTTGTGGCCAACCATATGTGACGGGCCGTCCTCTATTTCGACGAGCACCGAATCGCGGTTCGACACATCCTTGATGATGTCGCCAATCGCGCGTTTGATCGTTTCGGGCGTGATGCCGTGCTCTAGGTTATACGCGACCTGTTTTTCGCGCCGTCGGTCGGTTTCGCGAATCGCGCGTTCCATGCTGCCGGTCATCCGGTCGGCGTAGAGTATGACGCGTCCATCTACATTGCGTGCGGCCCTGCCGATGGTCTGGATCAGCGAGGTTTCGCTGCGCAAAAAGCCTTCCTTATCGGCGTCAAGTATCGTCAC
Source organism: Sphingomonadales bacterium (assembly GCA_031361925.1). GTDB lineage: Bacteria > Pseudomonadota > Alphaproteobacteria > Sphingomonadales > Sphingomonadaceae > Sphingorhabdus_B. Next base: position 48 of record JANLRW010000054.1, on the reverse strand, counting down.
CAACCCGCATTCGGGGATATCGAGACCCTCGCGCAACAGGTTGATGCC
>JANLRW010000035.1:0-7969 GCA_031361925.1 Sphingomonadales bacterium | reverse complement strand
ACCGATTTTGAGCGTGGCGATTTCGTTGATTGGCGTCATCTGGCGGAAGAATGTGGGGAAGCCCTGGGTTTCGTAAACGAGGCCGCGATAATGGCCGAACGCGCTTGCCGACAATTCTGCCATCGCCGCTTTGAACCGCGTGACATCGGCCTCGGCAATCGGGTCGCTCGACAGCGTCGCCAGCATCGTTGCCGACGCCATCGTTTCGAGAGAAGTTACCGCATTGTCGATGGTGCCATATTTGGCGGCGATGACCTCACCCTGCTCGGTGATGCGGATACGGCCCTGCACCGTGCCCTTGGGCTGCGCGAGGATGGCGCCAAAGGCCGAGCCGCCACCGCGCCCGACAGCACCCCCGCGTCCGTGGAAGAGCTGCATTGCGACACCGGCCTCGGCAAACACCGGCGCGAGCGCGCTGGAGGCTTGGTAAAGCTCCCACGTCGAGGTAAGGTAGCCGCCGTCTTTGTTTGAATCCGAATAGCCGATCATCACTTCTTGATATCCGCGCGCTTTTGCCAGCGCGCGCATTTGCGGGATCGCAAAAAAGGCGCGCATCGTTTCGGGTGCCGCCTGCAAATCGGCGATAGTTTCAAACAGCGGCACCGACATGATCGTCGCATTCGGCGTGCCGTCCTCGGCCACGCGATACAGGCCCGCTTGCTTGAGCAGCACATAGACCTCGAGCATGTCGGAAACGCTTGTCGTCTTGCTGATATTATAGGTGGTGATCGCTTGTTGCCCAAAGTCCGTCTGCGCTTTTGCGGCGGCGCGAATGATGGCGAGTTCCTTCGCCGTTTCCTCGCTATAGGTCGTCCATTCGCCCGCGAGTGGCCGGTTGTGCGCCAGTTCGGTTAGTAGCAGCGCAACCCGGCCCTCTTCGCCAAGTGCTGCATAATCGGGCGCGACCCCAGCGGTTTTGAGCAGCTCTGCTATCACGCGCTCGTGGACATCGCTATTCTGGCGCAGGTCGAGCGTGGCGAGATGGAAACCGAAAATCTCGACAGCGCGGATCAGGCGGCCTAACGCCCCGCCGCTTGACAAAGCGCCGTCGCCGTCGCTGGCCAGCCCAGAGGCAACGGTGACCAGATCGGCGCGCAACTCGTCGGGGCCAGCATAAGCTTCGCCCGCAAGGCTGGATGGGCGCGGCGGCTGGTCACCGATCAGTTCGATATGTGTGGCGGCGAGGCGCGCATAGATGCCCGACAGCGCACGGCGATAGGGTTCATCAACACGGCTGGGAGCAGTGTCGCCGCTTTTTTCGGCCAACGCCAATACAGCTTCCGGCGTAACGCTCATCCCGCTCGATATCGAGATTTCGGCGCCTAATTTGTGGATGCTTTCCAGATAATGCCTTATCGCTGTGCCGCCATCGCGGCTTATCGCGTAGCGCAGCGTCTCGGCATCGACGAACGGGTTGCCGTCGCGGTCGCCGCCGATCCATGTGCCAAGCCGGACAAAGCCGGGCGGCCTTGCGCCGAGTGCCTTCTCCCAACCCATATAGAGCTTCGGCAAAGCTGTGAGAAACACCTCCTGCATATAGGCACGGGCGTTTTCGATCTCGTCAGCGACAAACAGTTTCTCGCGGCGCAGCGGGCGGGTTTGCCAGAGCAAGGCAATCTGCCGGTAAATCGCGGCGTCAATGTCATCGCCGTCAGTGGTGTGGATCTGCCCGTCATCGCGCATGACCATGAGTTCGGCGATACGATTTTTGTGATCGATGATGCTCTTGCGCCGAACTTCGGTGGGGTGCGCGGTGAGGACGGGAACGATCAGGCTGTGCGACAGCATCTCGAGCACCGAATCGGCGCTGACACCCTCGGCCTTCATTCGCGCAAACGCTTCTTCGACCGTTGCGCCGTCTTCATGCGCCAGTCCCTGCCGATCCTCGGCCAGATTGGCGAGCAACGAAAAGAGCATGAAGCCGCGAACGAAATTGAGCGTGTCGCCGAGTGAAAGCGCACCAAGGCCACGGTCGCTTGCGTGCGCGCCTTCAACTCCGCGAAAGCGGTCTACACTGGTCGAGCGGATATATTCGGTCTGGCGATAGAGGTTTTCACCGCCATAAGCGCGGATGACGTCGCCCAGCATCTTGCCCAGCAGGCGGACATCCTTGTTTTGCGAAATCGCTGTTATCGGCTCGCCGTTCATCGCCTCCTTTTGTGCACCGCAATAACGGGCCGTGCAAGCGTCGGCAGTGCATTAGGACGGAGGAATAGCTATTCCCCGATCAGTTTCGACAGTTGCTCGATCTCGGCATTTTGCGCAGCGACAGCCGCAGCCACTGGTTTTTGCGCATCGGTAAGCAGCGGTATAAAGTTGGTATCGCTTTCCGCCTGCGCTGCAATCAACGCGTCAAACTCGCGCACCACCGCCACCGAATCGGCGCGCGCCTTGTCCAGCCGCGAGAGCTGTAAGTGCGCATTGACCCAGCCTTCGCTGCCGGGCGGCGAGCCTGCGGCCTTTGATGCAACCGACCGGATCGCGACCAGATCATTGGCAAACGTCGCTCGCGACGCCTTGTACCGTGCGTTTAGCATATCGACCTTAGCGGCAAGCATCGCAGGCAACGCGACCGGCGCGGACGACGCTGCGGGCGCGCTAACGGGGCTTTCGGTCTCATAAGGCCGCCGCTCAAGCGACGGAAACTGACCTTCGGTTGTGCTACACGCGGTAAGAAGGGGGAGCAAACCGAGATATAGGGCAAACTTGAAAATCGACATACTGCGTGTCTAAGCGCGTAGAAACGCCCGCGCAATAGCGCAGAAAAGGCCGGAAAAGGCGTTGACAGTGGAGTTATCCTAGACTAGCTGCGCCCATTCTTGCGTGGCCCGCCGGGATTCGCCGTCTGGTACTACGTATGAGCAACCGCGCTTCACAAGAGCGCTAAGCTTTAGAAACGGATGAGTTAAAGCCATGTTCGCTATCGTGCGCACAGGCGGCAAGCAGTATCGCGTCGCCGCCGGAGACAAAATCGCAGTTGAAAAACTGTCTGGTGAAGCGGGTGACAAGATCTCGCTTGGGGATATCCTTTTGGCCTGCGACGGCGACACGGCTGCGGATCTAAACGGTTTGCTGGTATCTGCCGAAATCATCGCGCAAGAGCGCGGCGAGAAGGTGATTGTTTTCAAAAAGCGTCGCCGCCACAATTATCGCCGCAAGCAAGGCCATCGCCAGTCGCTGACGTTGCTGCGCATCCTTGCCGTTGGCAAGGAAGAAAAGAAGGCTGCTGCGCCCAAAGCCGAGAAGGTTGAAGTAGCTCCTGCTGCCGACGCCGCTCCCGCAAAGGACGCCGCACCAAAGAAAGCCGCTGCGCCTAAAAAGGCAGCAGCCAAAAAGGAAGCCTGAGCCTTCGGGTTCAGATAGCGCAAGGAGTTTAGACCATGGCACATAAAAAAGCAGGTGGTTCGTCACGCAACGGTCGCGATTCAGCGGGCCGTCGTCTTGGCGTCAAGAAATTTGGCGGCGAGAATGTCATCGGAGGCAACATCATCGTGCGTCAGCGCGGCACCAAGGTTTACCCGGGTGCCGGTGTTGGCCTTGGCAAGGATCACACGCTGTTTGCGCTAACCGCGGGCCGCGTGCGATTTCACGCTGGTAAACTCGGCCGCAAATATGTGTCGGTCGATATGATGGCAACCGCCGCAGAATAATTGGATAGCCGATGACGGGTTGTCCTCAACGGATGACCCGGAAATCGCTGATAGGTGGTTTCCACCTTTGAACAGGGAGACGGGTCAACCCGCCTCCCTTTCTTTTTACCTCTTTCTCCCTGTTCGCCCGCCGCATCGGGCGCATGTGTAACAGCACTGTCGTTTTGTTCTGCAAAAGGCAGCGCCAAGAACCGGAGAGAAAAGATGTTCGCAAGAACCGAAAGATTATTGTTGCGGCCGAGTTGGCCCGAAGACAGCGACCAACTTTACGGCGCGGTAGCCGACGAGGCAATTGTCCGTAATCTAGCGCTTGCGCCTTGGCCTTACCGCTTCGAGGACGCCGCAATTTTTGCCGCGCGTGAACACCCGCTGCATTTCCCGAACTTCCTGTTGCTGCAACGCACCGACGGCGCACCGCGTCTGGTCGGGTCGTGTGGAATTCACAACCGCGACGGAGAGGCCGAACTGGGCTATTGGATCGGGCGGCCCTATTGGGGACTAGGCTATGCCACAGAGGCCGCGCGCGCCGTCGTCGGTGTCGCAGAAGCCCTCGGGCACCAGCGGCTGGTGTCTGGCCACTTTATCGATAACCCCGCCTCAGGCCGTGTTCTGCGCAAGCTAGGTTTTCGCCACACTGGCAAATGCGAGCAGCGGCACAGTAAGGCGCGCGGACACGTGGCGACATGTGCGCTCTATGAAATGTCGTTGGATGGAAATAACGCCGAGGTCCCTGCGATGCCTCGATTTACCGAAGCAACCATGCGTGAGCATTTTGACCGGTTGCAAGCTGCCTAGGGCGAGGAACTAGGCAGCAGCGACAGTCATAGCGGCACCGGCGGCTTCAGGTCCATATTCGGGCACCATTTCACGCAAGAGCTTGACTGCGGCTTCGCGGTCGCCGGTCAGGACATGACTTTCAAGCGCCACCAGCGCTTCGGACAGATCATGCCAACTCATGTGCCCTTCGACCGCCTGCATGATTCGTTTGTGCTTGGTTGGCATCGGGTTCTCGCCGATCAGGAGTTCTTCGTAGAGCTTTTCACCCGGCCTCAAACCGATTTCCTCAATCGCGATGTCACCATCGGGATTGGCATCGTCTCGCACGGTAAGACCCGAAAGATTGATCAGGGTGCACGCCAAGTCATAAATTTTCACAGGTTTGCCCATGTCGAGCACAAACACCTCGCCCCCCTCGGCCATGCTGCCCGCCTGGATCACCAACTGCGCAGCCTCGGGTATGGTCATAAAAAATCGGGTAATTTCTTTGTGCGTAAGGGTGACTGGTCCGCCGTTGGAAATTTGCTCCTTGAACCTAGGCACGACTGAACCGCTGGAACCCAACACATTGCCAAACCGGACCATCGTGAATTTGGTCTTGGAACCCTGCTTTGCCTTTGCTTGAAGGATTTGCTCACACACCCTTTTGCTTGCGCCCATTACATTGGTCGGACGCACTGCCTTGTCGGTACTGATCAAAATAAAATGCGCCACCGCACTCTCTTCTGCGGCCAAAACCAGATTTTTGGTCGAGATGATGTTGTTACCCAGTCCCGATATAGGATTGCGTTCCAGCAGCGGGACATGCTTGTAGGCAGCAGCATGAAAAATCGTATCGGGCCGGTACATGTTGAGCAACGACGCGACCGGTCGCGCATTGGTCGTGTTTACCAGCTCAGGGAATATTTCGATATTCGCGCGGAAACGTCCCGACGCCAAATGCGTCGTCAGCTCCTGTTCGATTTGATAAAGCGCAAATTCAGTCATTTCGACCAAGATAAGCCGACGAGGGCCGATCGCCATAATTTGGCGACACAGCTCGCTCCCAATCGATCCCCCAGCCCCGGTGACCATCACGGTTTTGCCAACAATCGTCCGGCCCATCAGCAGTTCGTTCGGCGCGACGGCGTCGCGCCCCAATAAGTCGTCCACTTCGACCTCGCGCAGATCGGCGATGGTGATCTTGCCAGCGACGATATCCTGAACCTGCGGCAATGTTTGAACGTGGACACTGAATTTTTTGAGTTCGTCGACAATTTTTTTACGGCGGCTCCGGCTCATTGAGGGTACTGCCAGAAGGATGTCGGTTATAGCCAGACGCTCGACTTGTGCGGCAATATCATGAGAGTGAAAAACTGGGCTGCCGTTTAGCCGCTGACCCTTCAACCGTTTATCGTCATCGACAAAACCGAGTAGATACATCCCGGGATAATGCCGCGTCGAAAGCGCCAATTGCTGCCCTGCGGTGCCGGCCCCGTAAATCAATACACGCTTGGCTTCGCCGCCAAAGGCCCGCTGCCCAAGCAGATCGTTGAGGATATAACGGACAATGATTCGGCTTAACACCAGTCCCATGAAAAACAGGATTGGAACCAGTATCCCGATAGTCCGGGGCACACCGGGCACCGCGATCACCGTAAATATAACGGTCATGGCAATCATGAAAATAAAGATCGCTCTGGCCAGCTCCGTCATCGTGCCCGAGCCCGCAAAGCGGAATATTGAACGGTAGATCCCGAGCATCAGAAAAAGCGGTGGCCAAAACAAAAACGACGCTAGCATTACCGTGGCAATGGCGTCGTTCCATAGCTGCCAGTCACCAAGACGAAGCGAAAACCCCAACCAAATAGCCAATACACATATGGAGGCGTCGGCGACGACGGCAACGATTTTCTTGGCGAGGCGGGGGAGATTGGCTAGCCAAGTGAGGCCCGATAGCGTCAAATTAGTGATATTTGGACTAATAGGGCTGACGCTATCCGATATCATAACATTCACATTCTGCGCAAACCCACGGATCAGATCCTATGACCCCGATACAAAGGTTTTAAGTCATATGTGAACTTTATTCAAGCATGTAGGAATGCAAGGCGTCGGGACCTACGCCGCAGCGGCCATGACGACCGGTTGGTGCGCTTCAACGTCAGCCGCCTGATATCCGGCACGTCTGGCGGCAATCAATGCCAGCTCTGCTTCGCCTGCCGCCAGCAGCAAACGGTCATCCTTGTCCCAAGGATGGAAGCTTGGCCGGAAAAATGCTGCCCATGGGCGCAACACATTGCGTCCTATTCCGCCCTTGCCAAAGCCTGTGCGCATGATCCTTAGCAGCGCCGTGCCGAAGCCAATGCCATCCTGACGCAACAGCTCGATTTGGCCCAATGTCCGGTTGATAAAGAAGCTCAGAGTGATGAGCATCATGAAGCTGCTGCGCCATAGATAGCTGCGCACCGGGTTCCAGTCTTTAGTGGCATATTGCCAAACGTCATAAGCGACGCCCTTATGTTCAACTTCTTCGACCGCATGCCACAACCACAATTCGCGCAATTCGCCGTCCGTGCCTTCCAGATGCCGCTTGTCGCTTAATATCTCGGCAGCGACAATCGCGGTGAAATGCTCGATGCACATCGTTGCCGTCAATTTGATGATATCGCTGGCATTTTCAAACAGCTTAACAAACGCTCGGATTTTCTTGTCTAGCGGTGCGACATCATAGCCTGCTTCGATCAGCGCGCGGTTCATGCCGACATGTTCGCGGGCGTGCCCTGCTTCCTGCTCGATGAACGCCCTCACTTCGCGTCCGAGCGAAGGCGGAACCCGATCAGCCCACGGCATCATGCACCGGATCATGAATGTTTCGCCGTGCGGAAACACCGCCGAAAGCGCGTTAAAGAAGGCTGTTGCATAAGGGTCTTGGCGAACCCAGTGCCGATCCGGCAACAGCGCGCCAACACCCCTGAAACCGCGTGAGACGATCTGTGGGCGGACAGCGCCATCACTATCCGATAAATTTATGTTTTTGGTCGCATCCATATCTTTCGATACCGTGATACGCGTGAAGGAGGATTGAAGATTTGCGGTTAATTAAGCGTAAGGTGTGTTGAAAAGTGCAATATTACCGTTGCTTGCACCGTTAACGGAAATCTGGCGGTAACCCGCCTTAAAAGCCGGTTCTGCACCTACAGCACGCATTAATGACTGTATCAAATGCGTGATTGTTGCAGTAGCGTTGGCATCCGATATGGCGGACTTGCACAGAACCGCTATAACGCTGCCCAAGTGACGAGAAAGTAAACGTAATCAATGCCGCTGACCAGTGTCCCGAAAGTCGTTAATATCAAGGATGCGACTATGCCGCGCCGCTTGACCCCGGAAGCGAGCCGCTTGGCGGCATTAGAGGCGGCGCGCGAGTTGTTGATCGAAACGGGCCCGCAAGCGGTGACCTTAAAGGCAGTGGCAGGACGTATTGGCCGCACCCACGCCAATTTGCTTCACCATTTCGGGTCTGCATCCGGGCTTCAGCGCGATCTCGCGGAATATTTGAC
>JANLRW010000002.1:0-3500 GCA_031361925.1 Sphingomonadales bacterium | reverse complement strand
GGTCGAGCGGCGCTATTGGAAGCAGAACGACGCCGGACGCTGGGAGCAGGCGGCTTAAGGCTCGATCCTCCACGTGCCGGGGCGGAGTGAGTCGTCGCGCGCTTGCATCCCCACCGCTCGCCGCCTAGGGGGGCGGCGCTTTTCCATCGCCTCAAGTCCAGGAGCCCGTGACCATCATGGCCGCGAACCGTACCTTTTCGATCATCAAGCCCGACGCCACGCGTCGCAACCTGACCGGCGCGGTCACCAAGATGCTTGAAGAAGCAGGGCTGCGCGTCGTCGCATCGAAGCGCATCCACATGACCCGGCAGCAGGCCGAAGGCTTCTACGCCGTGCATAAGGAACGCCCGTTCTTCGGCGAACTGGTCGATTTCATGATCAGCGGCCCGGTTGTTGTCCAGGTCCTGGAAGGCGAAGACGCGATGCAACGCAACCGCGACATCATGGGCGCGACCAACCCCGCCAACGCTGAACCCGGCACAATCCGCAAGGAACTCGCGGAAAGCATCGAAGCGAACAGCGTCCATGGTTCGGACAGCGACGAAAATGCGGCGATTGAGATTGCTTATTTCTTCAAGCCTGAAGAGATTGTTGGGTAAGCTACCCTGACACTCATTTTAGGAAAGAGGCCGTCGGAGCGATCTGGCGGCCCTTTTCGTTTGCATTGTTGAAGTGTCGCATGATTGCGCCGTGAGATGGGTATCAGCGGCGTCTAAAAACATATTCTTGATCGCATCGCGTGTCCTCGCAGATGGAAAAAGCCGAACCATCTTTGGTAAACCTCAAGCCGGTATCTTCATTTTCTGGTAGAATTACCACTTCGGCACCGCGTATCTCCAACCTGGCTTCAGGATATGCAGTTAGGCCAAACTTCATGTTTTCTAGTCGAAACGGAACCGTCGTTTTAGCGCTGACTATTTTGCCATTCTGAAGTAACAAATCACCGCAACACTCGTTAGCGTAAATGCCGTTTACCGATGCCACCGGGGGGTCTTGGGTTCGCACGTGCCAATACCACAACGCTGCCAGCAGAATTGAAATAGCTATGGCGACGCGCTGGAACAGGGGTTGGTTCACTCAAACCTGCTGCCGTAAATATTTAGAGTTCGGAATAATCTTGCAATCACGTAATCAAAACTCCCCCGCCACATCCATCAGCTTGGTCAACTTCTTCGGCGCGACCGCCAACCAACTTTTCGCCAGCCACTCGCTGATATGATCCCAATCGGTGTCGCCCAGATCAAGCCTGATGCCGATCCAGCCGTCGCCGAAATAAGCGGGGCGGTAATAGCGGCTGGGGTCGCTGTCGATCAGCATCGCCTGCTCCTCCGCGCCGCTGATTTTGACGAGGAGCGCAGTTTTGCCGTCCCCGTGATGATCGACCGAGACATAAGCGAATTTCTTGCCGCCGATGATGCCGAAGCAGGGCATTCCGTGGCTGGTGATCTCGTCGGCCTCGGGCTGCGCCAGCGCGCGTTCGCGCACCTGCTGGACCAACCATACAGGATCGACATCGCGGCTGACATATTCGGCGAGGATGCACGGATACAGCTGATGCTCGGCCATCTTGATGCGCGTCGCAAGAGTTTCGGCGGTATCGTCGGGCAGGACGGCAACCTCGATCCGGCCCAGCACCGCGCCGCTATCGAGTTCCGCTGTGACCAAGTGCACGCTGCATCCGGCAATCTTGTCGCCCGCGTTGATGGCCGATTGATGGGTATTGAGGCCCTTATATTTGGGCAACAGCGAAGGATGGATATTGAGCATCCGCCCCTCCCATTTCTGCACAAACGCCTCGCTCAATATGCGCATATAGCCCGCGAGCGCGACGTGGGTGGCGCCTGCGTGGATAATCCGGTCGTGCATCATCGCGTCGTGGACTGCGCGGTCGAGATGTTTATGCGGCTGGGCAAAGGTCGCGATGCCTTCGGCTGCGGCGATTTTGAGGCCTTGTGCGTCGGGGTTGTTGCTGGCGACCAGGATAATTTCATAGGGGCAGGCGTCGTGTTTGGCGGCGTAGAGCAAGGCCGCCATGTTGGTGCCGGTTCCGGAAATCAGGACGGCGACGCGGGCTTTCATTCCGCACTTGCTCCAAAACCGTCATGCTGAACTTGTTTCAGCATCCATCGTGCAACCAAGACCTGCGCCAGTTGGATATATGGACCCTGAAACAAGTTCAGGGTGACGGGTGGATGGTTAGCCATAATGGACAGCAGTCCAATCAGCCTGCGCGCTCCACGTTTCAACACTGCCCGAAACGGTGCAACCCTTCGCGCCAGCTGCAATATGCCCGATGCGGTGGACGGTCTCGCCCGCTGCTTCCAGCGCGGCCGTCACATCAGCAACGTCGGCTTCGGCAACCGCAATCACAATGCCAACGCCGCAGTTAAACGTCCGCGCCATTTCTTCAGGTTCAATATTCCCCTGCGCTTGTAGGAACGCCATCAGGCGCGGCTGCTCCCACGCGTCGGCATCCACAGAGGCGTGCAATCCTGTGGGCAAAACGCGCGGGATATTCTCAAGCAATCCGCCGCCGGTGATATGCGCCATCGCATGAATCTTGCCGGTGCGCACCAGCGGCAACAACGACTTCACATAAATCCGTGTCGGTGCCATCAGCGCCTCGATCAGGATCACATTCTGGTCAAACAAAGCAGGGCGGTCGAGTTTCCAGCCCTTGTCCGTCGCCAATCGCCGCACCAGCGAAAATCCGTTCGAATGGATACCCGACGAAGCCAGCCCCAACAGCACATCGCCGTCCGCGACTTTGTCCGCCGTCAGGACCTGATCGCGTTCGACCGCGCCGACGCAGAAGCCCGCAAGGTCGTAATCGCCGTCCGAATACATGCCCGGCATTTCCGCCGTCTCGCCGCCGATCAAAGCGCATCCGGCGAGTTTGCAGCCCTCGGCGATGCTCGCGACTACGGCGGTGGCGACGTCGAGATCGAGTTTGCCGCTGGCATAATAATCGAGGAAGAACAGCGGCTCTGCACCCTGCACGATGAGGTCGTTCACGCACATCGCCACCAGATCGATGCCGACGCCGTCGTGCCGCCCCGATTCGATAGCGAGTTTCAACTTTGTACCGACGCCGTCATTGGCCGCGACCAGCAACGGATCGTTGAATCCGGCAGCCTTCAAATCAAAGAACCCGCCAAATCCGCCAAGATTGGCGTCAGCGCCCGCCCGCCGTGTCGCTTTGGCCAGCGGCGCAATCGCGCGCACCAGTGCGTTGCCCGCGTCAATCGAAACGCCAGCTTTCGCATAGGTATAGGATTCGGGTGCGTTGCTTTTCACGTCCATTTACCGCCGTTAGCGAGAACAGGGTTGGAATTCCACGCCTATGTCGCCTAAAGGTTGCCGCAATGAAAAAGTCGGGCGGGAAATGGTTGAAGATTGCGGCGATTGGCCTGCCTTTGGCGCTGGTCACCGGCGGGATCGTGATCGCCCAGATCGAAGGCCCCAAGCGCGGCATCAACCCGATTGCCAGCAATGGCGAT
>JANLRW010000449.1:0-6206 GCA_031361925.1 Sphingomonadales bacterium | reverse complement strand
TGGGACGACCGCGACGCGATGCGCGCCTTTGCGGCGGAGGTGGGCTTTGGGATGCTCTTCCTGACCACGCCCGACGGCCCGCGCGTAGCGCATGTGCCGTTTGTGTTTCTAGACGACGACCGGATCGGCTTTCATCTGGCGCGCGGCAATGCGATGACAAAGTATTTGGACAATGCGGAAGCGTTGTTCGTCGTCAACGGCCCCGATGGATATATCAGTCCCGATTGGTATGGAACCGCCGACCAGGTGCCGACGTGGAACTATCTGGCGCTTGAATTGCAAGGCCCGGTGCGCAAGATGGACGAGGCGGCGCTCATCGTGCAAGCCGATGCGCTATCGGCCAATCAGGAGGAGCGGCTGGCACCAAAGCCCGTTTGGACGCGCGAAAAAATGACCGCAGGACGCTTCGAAGCGATGCTTGGCGGAATAACCGGATTCGAGTTGGAAGTGACGGGTTGGCATAGCACATTGAAGCTGGGCCAGAACAAGAGCGCCGAAGTTCGCATGGCGGCAGCCGACGGTGCCGAAGCGGCAGGTAACCGGGCGATTGCGCACCTGATGCGGACCCTACCCGAATGAATGAGGACGTGGGTTATTTGACGTCAGATTCCCGATCGTGCTGTCGTTACGACGCAATGACCTGTTGTTTTGAGGCATTCTTAGCTTAAGTCACATCTCAATATGTCCAAAGCCGACCGCCCCGACCAGCCTAACGCCGCCTCGCGCTTCAATGAGGAGAAGGCGACCTATTCCGTTCGCGGCTCCGAGCAGCCCGATCTGGAAGCTGGCATCGCAGCCATCCGCAATGTGTGGAAAACGCTGCCGCCCAAGCCCGGGGTTTACCGGATGCACGATGCGCGCGGGGATATCCTTTATGTTGGTAAGGCGCGCGCACTCAAGAACCGCGTGAGCAATTACACGCAGGTCGACCGACTGCCAAACCGGCTGCGCCGTATGGTCGCGCAAACACGTTCGATGACGATCGTAACCACCAATAGCGAGGCTGAGGCATTGCTGCTGGAGGCGCAGCTTATCAAGCGTTATCGCCCCGCCTATAACGTCCTGCTGCGCGACGATAAAAGCTTTCCCTTCATCCTGTTGCGTTCTGACCATAAATTCCCGCGTATCCAGAAACACCGAGGTGCGCGGCGGCACAAGGGGCAATATTATGGTCCGTTTGCCAGCGCGGGGTCAGTCAACCAGACGCTCAATGCGCTGCAAAAACTGTTCCTGCTGCGCAGCTGCAACGACAGTTTCTTCAACAACCGTGACCGGCCCTGTTTGCTTTACCAGATCAAACGCTGCTCTGCGCCATGCGTCGGGCGCGTCGATGATTCCGCGTATGCCGAGCTGGTTGCTGACGCCAAGTCGTTCCTCGACGGCAAATCATCGGGGGTGCAGGCAAAGCTCGCCAAAGAAATGGAAGGCGCGGCGGATGGACTGGATTTCGAACGCGCGGCGATGCTGCGCGACCGGTTGAAGGCACTGACCTTCATTCAAGGGTCGCAGGCAATTAATGCCCAAGGGGTTGGCGACGCCGACATCTTTGCGCTGGCGCACCGCAATGGTGTGATGGGCATACAGGCATTTTTCATCCGAGGCGGGCAGAATTGGGGGCACCGCTCCTTCTTTCCCGCGCATGTTGCCGAGATGGGTGAGGATGAGGTCTTTACCAGCTTCCTCGCGCAATTTTACGAGGATGTGCCACCGGCCAAGCTGATATTGCTCGACCGCGAACTGGCCGAGGCCGACTTGCTGGCACAGGCGTTATCGGAACGGGCCGAACGCAAGATCGAGATTGCCGTGCCACAGCGCGGTGACCGCGTGCGGCTGGTGGCGCAGGCCACGCGCAATGCCGAAGAGGCGCTCGACCGGCGGCTGGCGGAGAGCACGACGCAGGGCAAGCTGCTGCAAGAGGTCGCCGAATTGTTCGAACTCGCCGAGCCGCCCCGGCGGATTGAGGTTTATGACAATAGCCATATTCAGGGCACCAACGCGCTCGGTGCCATGGTAGTGGCTGGTCCGGAGGGCTTCATCAAGGGCCAATACCGGAAGTTTAATATCAAAAACCCCGATACCGCGCCGGGCGATGACTTCGCGATGATGCGCGAAGTGATGCAGAGGCGATTTGGTCGTGCGCAAGAGGAAGACCCCGATCGCGATAAGGGCGATTGGCCCGACTTGGTCCTGATCGACGGCGGCAAAGGGCAAATGAGTGCGGTGAAGGCGGCGTTGGAGGACATCGGCATCGAGGATGTCGCGTGCATAGGCGTATCGAAAGGCCCTGACCGCAATGCCGGCCGCGAGACATTCCACTTCCCCGATGGCCGCGAATTTGACCTGCCGGTGAACGCGCCGGTGCTGTTCTACCTCCAGCGCCTGCGCGACGAAGCCCACCGCTTTGCCATCGGTGCGCACCGTGCCAAACGCAGCAAGGCGATTACCGCCAGCCCGCTCGACGAAGTTCCCGGAATCGGCCCTTCACGCAAGAAAGCGTTGCTGATGCACTTTGGCACTGCGCGGGCGGTGCGCAGCGCCAGCCTTCAGGATCTGCAGAAAGCGCCGGGCGTCTCAGCGGCGGTAGCGCAGACCGTTCATGATTTTTATCACGCGTCGTAGAGACTACGCCTTTCCGCCGCATTGCTTTTTTTAATCTTGTGATGCGGTAATATCGCGTTCATTTAAGATGCCGGGATATGGCTCCCGGAGGCACGACTAATGCAAATCAAAGATCGACCCGAATTCACCCGCAAAGCGTCAGTGATGACCTTTACCCCTGATCAAACGGTTATGACGGCTGTGCAGGCAATGAGTGAAATGAATTACGGCGCTGCTGTGGTCATATCGCCTGACCGCAAACCGGTCGGCATCGTGACCGAACGCGATTTCATGCGGCGGTTGCTCAACAAAGACCTTGACCCGAAAACTACGCCGCTGAGCGCGATCATGACCTCGGATTTGCGGCTTGCGCGGGGCGATGACAATTTGGTCGACTGGTTGCGACAAATGTCGAACGACCGGTTTCGTCACTTACCCGTTGTTGACGATGAGGGCACCCTTATCGGCATTATGAGCCAAGGTGACTTTGTGAGCTATACGTGGCCCGACTTGCTTGAGCGGGTAAAGGAACATGCAAGTGCAACTTTTGGAATCAATCCATCGATTTTCATCGGATTGGCAGCGTTTGTGCTGATCGCGCTAACAGGAATATTCGCGCTGCTGCTGACGCGGTAGGTGCACCGGGAAATCACGCCTCGTTTCAGGGCACTGCGCGTGACTTTGTGGATTTTAGAGATGAGGTGGATATGCCAATAGTTCGGGCCAACGATATCGACATTTATTATGAAGAAACTGGCCCCGCAAGCGCGCCAGTCATCCTCCTCGTCATGGGCCTAGGCACACAGATGATCGCGTGGCCAGAAGCGTTGATCCACGGGCTGGTCGATAAAGGCTTCCGCGTCATCCATTATGACAATCGCGATGTCGGGTTGTCGCAGCGGATGGACGGAGCATCTGCAGGGAGTCTGGTCTGGGCGATGCTGGCTTCGCGGTTCGGGCTGCCAGTCCGGACGGCATATACCGTGTCGGACATGGCAAAGGATGGAGCGGCTTTGCTGGATGCGCTTGGCATTGACAAGGCGCATGTGGTCGGCGCGTCGATGGGGGGGATGATCGTGCAGTTGATGGCCGCGCAATATGCGGACAAGGTGCTAAGCATGACGTCGATCATGTCCTCCAGCGGTAAGCCCGGACTTCCCGGACCGCGGGCAGACATTCGCAAGCGCATGATGACACCGCGTCCCGCCAATCCCACCAAAGAAGAAGCAGTAAAATTGGGAGCCGAGGCGCTGGAGGCGATTTCTTTTGCTGATCCGACTCGCACACCGACGGCCTTTGTCGATATGGCCGCGCGAGCGTTTGACCGGGGCTATTATCCGATTGGCATGAAGCGGCAGTTGCTTGCGATTGTCGCAGACGGCAGCCGCGTCGAAAGGCTCAAGACAATCAAAGTTCCGACGCTGGTCGTGCACGGCGGTGCCGACCCGCTGGTACCGAAAGAAGGCAGCGAAGATATCGCCCGCCATATCCCTGGAGCACGGCTGGAAATCATCGAGCAGATGGCACATGACCTGCCGCCTTCGCAGGTGGGCCGCATGGTCGATCTTATTGCCGACCATGCGACCGCCTCTGTGCCGTTAGCGGTTGTCTAGTTGTGACCTTACCGCACGCAAACCTTCGCGGGTAATGCGGTAAGGCAAACCTCCGATACTACCGATCATCCGCTTGCGGCGCAGCTTCTGGAAAACTGCGATTGTGCAATCGTCCAGCCGCCATCCGTCGCGGTTCATGCATTCAACTTCGATGATTCGCCCGCGTTCGTCGAAGCGGTGAAGTATCGACCCGCCTTGCGCCAACGCGTGCAGCACGCGCTGTTCGTATTTTGAGATATTCATGAGGAATTGCCCGTAAATGTCGATCAACGGCCAGCAAACGCACGTCTGGCGTCGCTGGTGCGAGACAGCAAGGCCGCGAACTATCGCGGCTGCCGGATCAACGGGTGGCAATCTCGGTCATAAGTTCCTCACAATTAAGTCTCAGAAAATAATTAATTTCACGCGCTTTGCAAGACGTTCCGTAATTATTGTGTTGCACTGCACAATAAATGGGTTGCTTCACCCGTCGAGTGAGATAACATGAGGGCATGTCGGTCAACCAGCTCCTCCTCGAAGCCATCGCGCTCAACAAATGTGTCACCGCGACCTATAACAATGTCGAAATGACGCTCGCCCCGCATATCCTGTATTCAAAACACGATGCGTTGTTCATCGACGCGGTCGCGCTTGAACGCAACGGAGCGCCGCCAAAGGAAAAGAAGTTGGGGGCGTTCCATTTGGCTGGACTGAAAGGTCTCCAATTGGCGGAACGGCATTTTGTGCCGGAGCCGGTGTTTGATCCCGCTGCGCCGAAATATGAGGGCGTAACATTGTTCATGGTCGGTGCCGGATAAAGCTGCGACCCGGCGCTTTAATTAAATACACTTCTCGGGCATAGTGTTGCCCAATGCACGTTACCGCCTCCGCTATAATCTGCGCAGTCCGCAACCACGGCGAGACCGGTGCAATTGTGCGCAGTTTTGCCGCGGAGCAGGGGATGCTGGCAGGCTATGTGCAAGGCGCGCGGGGGCGGCATTTGCGGCCGGTTTTGATTCCCGGCAATGTCATCAAGGGCGAATGGCGCGTCCGCACATCGGGGCAACTGGCGTCGCTTGTCGCCGAGCCATTACACAGCCGCGCGCATTTGCTGTCCGAACCGCTGGCGATCGCCGCGATTGACTGGGTGACCGCGTTGACGGCGGCAACTTTGCCCGAGGCTTATCCCTATCCGCGATTGCACAGCGCGCTTGACGGCGTGCTATTGGCGATAGAATTGGCTCCGGCGGCACGGGTATGGGCTGGCGCTGTCGCGCAGTATGAAACGCTGTTGCTGTCGGAGCTCGGCTATGCCGAAGAGATCGAAGCTAGCGGCGCGCCGGTAGCGATGATGGCCCAGAACCGCGAACGGTTGGTGGCACATGTGCTCGGCGAGCGCCGCGCCGATGTCATGGCGGCGCGCGAGCGGCTCGTGGACCGGCTGAAAAGGGCGGTTGCGTAATTGGGGTAGTGACGGCAAGGGGATTGCCAAACATTTCAGTACGGTCATGCTGAACTTGTTTCAGTATCCATCATGCCAGATAAACGGCAGCCTGCGGCGATAGATGGACCCTGAAACAAGTTCAGGGTGACGATTTGGTCGACGGTGAGGTTGGATGTTAGTTGCCCTGTTACCCGGAGACGGAATTGGCCCCGAAGTTATCGCCGAAGCACGCCGCGTGCTGGATGCGCTGGCGATTGAAGGGCTGGCCTTTGATGAGGCTCCTGTCGGCGGTGCAGCGTATAAGGCTACCGGCCATCCGCTGCCGCCAGCAACGCTCGAATTGGCCAAGCGCGCCGATGCAATCTTGTTCGGCGCGGTGGGTGATCCCGAGTGCGATGATCTCGATCGCCATTTGCGACCCGAACAGGCGATCCTTGGCCTGCGTAAGGAACTGTCGCTCTTTGCCAATCTCCGCCCTGCAAAGCTTTTTCCAGAACTGACCGACGCCAGCGCGCTCCGCCCCGAAGTCGCTTCGCAGATTGACATGGTCATCGTCCGCGAACTCAACGGAG
>JANLRW010000425.1:0-8972 GCA_031361925.1 Sphingomonadales bacterium | reverse complement strand
GCACGCAGCTCGGCCTTGCGCTTTTCGGGGAAGGCTTGTGGAGTGCCCACAAATTTCAGCATCGGGTCTTTTGCCACGTCGCACGTCTCCTATCAGAGCATCGCACCTAGCAGCAAATGCACGAATGTCACGACAAAAGCGGAATATAGGGCAGGATGTATGCCATATATCGAGTCGGATTTAATCTAATGTCAGCGAAACGTAATAATATTTCAAAAAACTATAGCCGTTTCGGACCTAACGCTGTCCGAGCCAGATCAATGCCGCAATCCCTGCGATGATTCGATACCAAGCAAATGGGCCAAAGCCGTAGCGCGTCACCACCGCCAAAAATGCCTTGATGACGATCCAGGCAACCACGAACGATACGGCAAAGCCAATTCCGATTAATCCCATATCGTCGATGCTCACCGCGTCGCGGTGTTTGAACAATTGCAAGATAGTCGCCCCCGTCAACGTCGGCATGGCGAGGAAGAAGCTGAATTCTGCGGCAGTTTTACGGTCGACGCCCAGCGACATTGCCCCCAATATTGTAGCACCCGAGCGGCTTACCCCCGGGATCATCGCGAGGCACTGGATCAACCCGATCGTTGCCGATTGCTTTACCGAAAGTGCCGCGACACCGCCGCTCTCTGTTGGCCGCGCAAACTTCTCGACCAATAATATGGCGACCCCGCCGATGATCAGCGCCCACGCGACAATCACCGCGTTTTCAAGCATCACCTCGATCACATCGCCGAACGCCAGTCCAAGGACCACCGCCGGGAAAAACGCCAGCAACAGATTGCGAACAAAGGCAACCGCACCCGCCTCCCACGTAAACAACCCCTTCAGCACGTCCATAAACGTGCGCCAATAGAGGACCACTACCGCGAGGATTGCACCGGGCTGGATCGCGATGTTGAATATCGCCCAGCGTCCAGCGTCATAGCCGAGCAGTTCGGTTGCCAGAATCAGGTGGCCTGTGGAGGACACTGGCAAAAACTCGGTCAGCCCCTCGACAATGCCGAGGATGACTGCGACAATCCAGTCGGTCATGCCGGGGTAGAGCCTGCAAACCGGCCATGTTTGCGGTAGATATCGAGCCAGCCTTCGGCGACCGCATCAAGCGGCGTCGGCACGATGCCAAATGCCGCCAGACCGTCGGTGCCGGTCACGACATTGTCGCTGCCCAGCATCTTGAACTGGTCAGTGGTAATCGGCGCGCCGGGTAGCCAGCCCGTGCCCTTGGCCAACAATTCAGCGGCGAAATCGGGCACCGGCAGGAACGCCCGGTCATGCCCTATCGCCTTGGCAATCCAGCGGTTCAGCTCAAGCATCGACAATATGTCTGGCCCGCCGAGTTCCAGCGTCTCGCCGCCTTTTCCTGCTAGCGCCGCGACCACCGCCTTGGCCACATCGCCGACAAAAACCGGCTGGAATTTGGTCGCGGCCCCGATCACAGGCACCACTGGCAACATCCGGATGAGACCGGCAAAGCGGTTCACGAACGCATCCTCGCGGCCAAACACGATCGACGGTCGCAGGATAGTCGCGCCCGGAAACGCCGCGCGCACCGCCGCCTCGCCCGCCGCCTTGCTGCGGCCATAGTCAGCTTCGCTCTGCGCGTCTGCACCGATGGCGGAAATATGGACCAAGGCTGTAACCCCGGCGTCTGCTGCTGCCCGCGCGATATTGCCTGCGCCGACATTCTGCACCGCGTCGAGGTCAGTAAAGCTGCCGACCAGATTGACCACCGCATCGACCCCCGCAACCGCGCGCGCAACGCTTGCGGGGTCGCGCACATCGGCGGCGATCAGCTGCAACTGCCCCAGATCGGCCGAGGTTTTCAGCGTATTAGCGGTCGCAATATCGCGCTGCGCAACCCGGACCCGAGCGCCGGTTGCAAGTAGCGCCTGCATCACATAGCGCCCGACAAAACCGCCGCCGCCAAAAACCGTAACCAATCTGTCTTGCATCACGCGCTCCTTGTGAACGGCGCTTTGCACCAGCCTCTATGCCCTTTCAAGCGTGACGTGCGCTAAAAGTTGCGGCAGTCGCTGGGGGCTGGCGCTCCGGCAAAGCGGGCATCGACCCAATCGAGTGTTTCCGTCGCGCTATCTGTAGCGCTTGTCGGATGGCCGCCTCCGCTATTGATCGCAATATAACGCAGCCGCGCGCCATTGCGGCAGAGCTTGCGCACAAAGTCCTTGGTAACTGTGGGCGCAACAATCACGTCAGCGTCGTTCTGTGCGATCAGGAAAGGCACGCCGTAATCACGCGGGCTAGGGCTATTGTCGCGGGCGATATCCTTCCACGGGCTGATCCGGCCCAGATCGACATTTTTCAAACGCGCGCGCAATATCGCGACCCCAACCATAGTGCCGATGCGCGGTTTTGCCCCGAGCGCGACGCAGTTGTTGCGCGCCAACCGGTCGATCAGATCACCGGTTGACTTGGTGCCCAATGTCCGCAGCGAAAAACCGAAATGCTGCGACCAGCTATGCGCGGTAAACGCGGTCATAAATGCACGGATCGACGGATCGGTGCCGCCTGTCAGGTTCTCGATCAGGTCGGTGGGCGGTGCTGCGGCGGCGACGCCCATCAAGGTCAAGTCAGGTGCATATTGGCGCGCCAACTGCCCGGTCCATAACGACGCATGTCCGCCCTGCGATTCGCCCCATACCGCGAACCGGCTGCTGGCACCTGCCTCCGGGATGGCGCGCGATGCCCTTACCGCGTCAAGCACCGAACGCGCGGCACTGCCACCGATCAGATAGGGGTGCGGCTGCGGCGTGCCTAACCCGGCATAGTCGGTTGCAACGACCACATAGCCACGGGCGATTGCTGCCGATAGCGCAGGGGTCGATTCAAAAAAATTGCTCGATGTCGACGGCGTACATTTGTCAACCACGCCCCAAGTCCCGTGCGCCCATGCAAGCACCGGACGGCCCATGCGTGACGG
This sequence comes from Sphingomonadales bacterium, assembly GCA_031361925.1. GTDB lineage: Bacteria > Pseudomonadota > Alphaproteobacteria > Sphingomonadales > Sphingomonadaceae > Sphingorhabdus_B. The sequence goes on along the minus strand of JANLRW010000425.1, from coordinate 6,028 downwards.
CATACCCGTCGGCGCAATAACCATGCCGGTGACCTCTTCGGCGCGCCCGCGATCATCGCTGGATAGATAACGGATCTGCCAAGCCTGCATACCCGAGGGCGCATTTCGTGCCGGGGTTGATGACAACAATGTGCCGGGTGACTGTGCATAGGCTTGGGTGCCCCAAAATGCCGTCGACATCGAAAATATGATAAGTAACGTCCGCCACAATCCGCTAATCCTCATGGCTGTAGTTAGGGTCATTTTGTTTTTCCTTTCAGCTGCGACAGGAACGCCGTCATCATCTCTTCATATTGCAGTGCCTGATTCCCGGTCGATCCGATGTTCACGCCTTTTTGAACAAACCCGCCCTCTGCCGATCGGCGAAAGAAATCTGCGCTGGTTAGGTTGGGGTCAACGAGCCCACTGTAGAGATCAAAATACCGGCCATCGTTGTCGAGATAGACTGCGGGAAATGTCGTTGAAGTTACCGCTTGCTCAATCCGCCTCGGGCTAACATCGCCGCGATCAAAGGCATGTAACGCATCCTTGAACAACCGCATTTCGGCTTTGCTGCCGGCCGCTATTATCGTGCTGACAGCGCCTTGGCATTGCTGCACCGAAACCCAGTTGTCGCGGTCGCCCGACATGACCAGCAAATGGCTTTCCTTCGCGAGTTGTGCTGACCGGAATTGCGTCCCGCACCAAGGATAACCCGCGACGACATAGCGAAGACCCTTACCCTTGCCGAGCAAGCGCTCCGAAATCGGGCGCGACGCCGCCATCATAACGGCAGTGCCGCCACGACTGCCGCCAAGCGCACCGATGCGCGACCCGTCAACGTCGCCACGCGAACGCAAATAGCGCGTTGCCGCAATGACATCGTAGATACTTGCAGGCCAGCTCAACCGGCCTTGGTCGGCAACACTATCGGTCAACCGCCTGCCCGTGAACGGGTCGATGATCAGGACAGCGATGCCAATCCGGGTGAGTGCCGCTGCTTGTATCAGGTGATGCGAACCAAGGTTGGCGCTGCCCGGAACCAGAACGACCGCCGGAACGTTTGTTTTGGCACCAGGGGGATGAAAAAACTGGCCATTCAAAACGATCTCCGGCCCCAACTGACCGCCAAGCAACCCTGCAAACTCGGCTGGTGAACGGCTGTTAAAGGTCACGACTTGGCCAACGCTGCCATCGACCAATGTAACCGGAATACGGGCAAATTTTGCCATATCGATTGCCGGTAACGGTCCCGACTGTGCCGCGCAGAGCGGCGACGCCCATAGCATTAGCGCACCGACCGCGAAGCCGATGGTTTTCATATCATTACTTGCGCACGAAGCGGCTTGTCGCCCCGTTAGCAGAGGTGATGATCAACATGCCGTCAGCCATGACGCTTGCCGACTTTGTGGTTTCAAGCAGTGCCCGATACGCCTGCTCCTGTGTCATGAGTGCCGGCGGGCACATCATCCGGGTGCCAATCATCGGCGGGTAAACTTTAAGCGCGTCGCCGGTCATCTGGTAGTTCGCCGAATAGCCGTTGCAGCCGGAATTGCCGCCGATTTTGCCGTCAGTGCCAAGCATCAACGTCACTTCGCTCCGGTCGATGATCCCGCGCCCACCAATATCTTCGGCGCGCCACCAGACATCTTTGACAGCGATGGCTGGAGCCATTGCCGGTTCGGATAATTCCTGCAGTTCAACGCGCTTTGATTTGCGGTTATACAGACATAGCATCTTTGCCTTTGCGCCCTTCATATGCGGCTGAGGCCAAGTCCCCTCCACAATGCGCGCATCAACCAACATCCGGTCGGAAAAGCGGGTGGGCGGCCCGGCGATGGCACCCTCCAGATTGGCTGCCTTCAAACAGGCCGCCTCCGATGCCTTGTCGACTTTCATCCAGGCATCGGGGGTTGCCGCGAATACGGGTGCAGCGATTGTAAACGCAACGGCAGCTGCCAATAGTGTGGATAATTTATGCATCGCTCAATACCCCGTGCGCGTGCAGAGCACGTCGGCAAGATAGACCCGGCTGTAGACTGTTTCCTGCGTCTGGCTGGCTGACCCGCCATAACCGACATTCCTGCAATAATCATCCGCAGTTTGTGCGGCGCAGTTTGCGGTCGAATTACCATTCGGGCACGACAATATTCGGTATCCGTTCCGGCCTGGTGCCGGGAAAAATTCGGAAGATATGCCGCGGAGCGATGTCCCTGCAGGTGGATCGGGCTGAACCGGCGGCTGGATCTGCGGTCCGCCAAGTGGCCGCATTGACTGGACGGCGTATAACAGACGGCTGACCCGGCGCAAATCGGCCTCGTCGGCGGACACGCGGACGCACGGCGAACGAAAGCGGCTGCGCGCGCACAGCTCCCAAAGTCCCGAACGCACCCTGATGGAGCGCACCGGCCAGCTTAACCCAAGATCGGATTTTGCGTCGCCGACAAACACCGCTGGGCCTTGGAAATTGAGGTCGCGGTAAATGGTCGCCTCGCCTCGGCCGACCGGTGCCATCTTATCGGTCTGGGCGCTGGCTCCGGTAGCAAGGGTGATTAAGGCAAAGGACATTAGAATTGCACGAGTGGACGTCATGACTGGGCTCCTCTGAAATTATTGGTGACGTCTATCGCGGTTTCATGACAATAATGTCGGGCAGCCGACAATCAGCCGATTTTATCGGTATCGCTCACCGCCAACGCGTCCAGCCCGCGGCTGTCGACAAGTTCGATCCGGCCATAGCCGACCTTGATCAGCCCGCGTGCCTCCAATTCGTTAAGCGCGCTGTTCATGGTCTGCCGCGATACATTACTGGCCGCAGCCAGCGCTTCTTGGCTGACATGCTCAATCGGCGACACGGGTCCGGCACGTTCGCCGTGCGTCCACCGGCCCAGATCGACCAGCCGCTCAGCGATACGTTGCAACGTCGGGCGGGTGGTCATCTCGATAAGCCAGCGGTAATTGCGCCTGCTCACGCGCAGTTCCGGGTCGAGCAACAGCCGGAATGTCGCGACGTCGCGTTCGAATATTCGCGAGACTGCGGCAGGTGGCACTGAAAAGACAGTACAATCTGCCGCGGCAGTTGCGGACAGTGGATGCGGTTGGTGGTCGATGCAGGTCAAAAACCCAGTCCAGTCGCCAACGCGGTGGATCGCCATCAACTTGTCATCGCCGTTCGACGCCGAACCAATGATATGCAACTCGCCCCCAAGCAGCCCGTGCAACCCGGTTGGCTCATCGCCTGTCCGAAAAAGCATATTGCCCGCATCCAAATGGCGCTGTCGTCCCGCGAGCATCAATTCGTCCTGCACATCGCCGGGCAACCGGGCAAACCAGCTGCCGGTTTCAAACAGGCCTTTTTTGGCCAGCGATGACATCTGCTGGTAATTCATCAGCGCGCTGTTCTTTCACATTGAGGGGATGCTCTGCGAACAGTTGCCAAATGGCTGCCACAATAAAGTCGTTGAATCCAGCAGGATTATTTTACAATCCTTTGCAGCGCGAAATTTGCCTCGCGCGCGGTTGCGCCGTTGACATCTGACATTGACAAGCTTGAGCCACCAACTAAAGGAACGCGCCTACCCGGTGCGGACAGCGCATCAGTGCCCGGATGGCGGAATTGGTAGACGCACCAGCTTCAGGTGCTGGCGCTGGTAACGGCGTGGAGGTTCGAGTCCTCTTCCGGGCACCATTTTTTCTTCCGCATATGTTCGTAAATGTCCCGAAACGTTCTGAAAATCAGGGCTTTTCGCCGTTTTTCATGTCCACCACTATCCGCTCAAATTTGTTGCAATTGACGGTATATGACGGTACTTTTGACGGTATCAAATGTGAAGCGGAGGCAGCGATATGCTCACCGATTTAGCCGTGCGAAAAGCAATGCCGCGTGAGAAGCCATATAAAATGTCTGATGGCGGAGGACTGTATTTGCTCGTTACGGCAACAGGGAACCGTTATTGGCGTATGGATTATAGATTCGCTGACAAGCGGGCGACCTCGGCATTAGGCGTCTATCCTACATTTTCGTTGGCTGAGGCCCGCGCCAAGAGGCAGGAAATAAAAAAGCAGATTGCAGAAGGGATCGACCCCGCTGCGAAACGCAGGATCGAAAAGATTACAGGCCCGCTTGCCCACGCAAATAACTTCAGGGCCGTCGCAGACGAATGGCTTGAGAAAGCACGGCGCGAAGGCCGAGCCGACGTGACTTTAGGCAAACTAAAATGGCTACTTGATTTTGCGCATCCTATTATTGGCGGCCGCAGCGTTGGCGATATCAAGGCTCCTGAATTGCTCGCTGTACTTCGCGCCGTAGAACAGCGCGGCCATTACGAGACGGCGCGCCGCTTGCGCAGCACTTGCGGCCAAGTTTTTCGCTATGCAATTGCAACGGGAAGGGCTGACAGAGATGTCTCAGCGGACCTGCGTGGTGCGCTGATTGTGCCAAAGGTGACCCACCGAGCCGCCATCGTCACGCCAATTGATGCCGGGGTCTTGCTGCGTGCGATTGATGCCTACTCAGGCTATCCAATAACGCATGCGGCGCTCAGGCTTGCTCCGCATGTCTTTGTGCGCCCTGGCGAGCTGCGACATGCCGAGTGGACCGAGTTTGACCTGTCCAAGAACGTCTGGACCATCGCAGCCGAAAAGACCAAAATGCGGGTCGCGCACCGTGTCCCGCTAACTCCACAGGTCCTCGCCATATTAGACGAGCTTCGCGAAATTAGCGGGGCACGGCGATACCTGTTCCCGGCCCAAGGCAAGCGGGATCGTCCTATGTGCGAAAACACAATCAACCTTGCATTGCGGCGTATGGGCTTTGATGGAAATACGATGACCGCCCATGGCTTCCGCGCGATGGCCAGCACCTTGCTAAACGAGAACGGACAGTGGAATCCCGATGCTATTGAGCGACAGCTCGGCCATTCGGAAAGCGATCAAGTCCGAAAAGCGTATGCGCGCGGTGAACATTGGGATGAGCGGGTCAGAATGATGCAGAGCTGGTCAGATTATCTCGACCAGTTACGTGACGGCGCGAAAATTTTACAGGGCAGTTTTCGCAAGCCCCCGAAGGTGGCGATCTCTGAGTAACGATCCTGTCGCAGCCTGCACGGAGAATTCACACCGTTGAAAGCGCTGATTGCGAGAATTTCTCAGTTGCCGTGTGGGCTTCAATATCCGCCGAAAATAGGAGCTTTGGCTCCAAACGAATTCGCTAAAGTTATTTGAATCCGTTCTCGCAGCTAGGTACAGTTTAGTACACACCTTACGCAGCAAACTGCGGCGATTTTCGTTAGATTTCTGCGGGTTTCTGAAGGTGGCAGCTTTCCAATCAGAAATGATTTGCCCCAGTTTCAAATTGCGAGGCAAATTTATAAAGGGCTGAAAGGCTCGCAAATCTGTTCTTTTAGCACGCTTGACTCACACTGAGAACAAAAGTAGAACTACCGTGCCTTTCGCAAGATTGAACTAGGCTCCTTTTATCGAAGGAGTCCATTAAATGGCACGTAACATTCCCGTGCAAACCTATCTGCCCCCGCATGTAGCTGACTGGGTCGGCGACGAAGCGGCGCGCGTCAAGCTCAGCAAGAGCCTCTGGATCGGGTCAATGATCATTGACCTCTATCAGGGCCAAGAGATGCGCGACGAGGCCCGCAAGAATGCTGAGTATGTGCGCAGGCAGCTAACCTTTATCACATGCGCCATAGACGGCTTGCTCGCCGGGCATCCCGATGAAACTCTCCGTGAGCGTGTACATGCGGCGTTCCGGCGCAAGCTTGAGCAAGGGCGTGCGGAGCAGTCGAAATGAGCCAGCGTAGAAGAAAGTCGGGACCAAAAAATGGGCAGCTTGATTTGCGCTTGGTGAACCGCGAGCCGGTCACTAGAAGGCATCAAGGCGAACCCATCGCCGTACGCATCCCCGAAGCCATTCGACTGATCGGAATTGGCCGCTCGAAGCTCTACGAACTGATTGCATCGGGGGACGTGGAAGTGGTCAAGATTGGGCGTTGCACGTTGATTCCCACGGCCAGTTTGCATGATCTGATAGAGCGTG
>JANLRW010000424.1:0-4431 GCA_031361925.1 Sphingomonadales bacterium | reverse complement strand
AAGACGCCGAGACGTTTTCGGCAACCATCCTGCCACTCGCCGACAAACTCGGTGCGGGCGTCGGTGCATCACGCGCGGCGGTCGACGCAGGCTATGTCCCCAACGACTACCAAGTAGGCCAGACCGGCAAGATTGTCGCGCCGGAAGTCTACATCGCGGTCGGCATCTCCGGCGCGATCCAGCATCTCGCGGGCATGAAGGATTCGAAAATCATCGTCGCCATCAACAAGGACGAAGACGCACCGATCTTCCAGGTTGCGGATATCGGACTGGTGGGTGATTTGTTCAATGTGGTGCCGGAGTTGGTTAGCAAGCTTTAAAATTGTTTGATTAGTTATTTGGAAGCAGGGTTCCTTTTAGCGGATTCTGCCTCCATTTCTTTGCGCCGTTCCTCCTGCGTAGCAAGGTCAGGAACCCCAGATGCCGCACGCATTGCATCCGAAAACAACGCACGCTCGTACGGCTCCTGCGTCACCGGCTCATTCTCGGGTATGCGATACTGTGTTCCATATACTTGCTTTTGTCCGATATTTTGAAGATAGCGATCAAGCGTTGCCGCTGCGATCCAAGCTGCGTCACGCCTTCCCTTGGCTGCGGCAATGATAGCAAGCCCGTGGGCCTTCAAAAAGTCACCTGGCTCTTGACCGTGCTGGAAGATGTAAGCTGCGTGATAGAAATCGGTACCACTACGCAGACTACCTTTATCCAATAATATCTGCACAGCCTCACGCCTTTTTGCATCTTCAACCCGCGCGACATTCCAATCGATTTTGGACGTCGCCTGCCGTATAGCTTGGTCATCGTTGAACAGGCGAGCGATCACTGCGTTGTCGGGCCAGCGTTCATCTAGCATCCAGTCAGTTTGGGCCGACCAATCCAGCGCTACCGCCTCGCCTTTGCGTGCGCGGACGAATAAAATAGGTTCAAAAGACGGCACGCTCCTGTAGCCGAAAGTCATAAGGTCCGGTTCAACCAGCGTTAGGACGTTGATGTCGGTTGGATCAGCCTTTGGCGCAAGCTCGGCGCTGTGCAAGGTGCGCGTTAACTCGTGAACCTCAGTCGCTTTCACCGGCCCGCTCATCTCAACTGCTGCGTGGCCTTGGTTGATGTAACCCTTTTGCGGCGTGAGTTTTGTAGCCATCAACTTGCCGCCGTTTTCACTGACTTCAATGATAATCACCGTTTGCCCATCGGAACGGACTGCCCATTTACCTACGAGGCCTTCAACTTGCGCTAGCGAGGGGCTTGCAAACATAACTAGAGCGGCTGTTAAAAAAATTCGGAGCATCGGATCCTCCACCGGGTGATTGTCGTTTACCCAATCACATTATTCTGAATTACCTCAACTCGACAAACCGTTCGCCATTGGTTAGCAGCGACTCAACCCTCTCCCACCGCTCATCCATCCAAATTACAAGAGCTCGATTGGTCGTGTTGCCACATCGCAACCACAAAAATCCAAAACGGTCAGGCAGACGAAGTGTCAGGAAATCCTCGTCCTTACTGACGAGAATCATCGATTCGGCTTCAGCAAGCTTGGCGATATCGATATCGCTTGCGACGCTCATTCCGATTTCTGTGACATGCTGCGCCTCATACCCGCGCGCGTCGAACCAATTGCACAATCCAGGAGGCAATTGCGCGTCGATCAGGAATTTCATTCAGCAGCGATAACGATGGGGTGGTCAGCCATGCTGGCCGCGTAAGCTAGGCACGCGCGAACATCGGCGGATTTGACATAGGGATAGTCACCGACGATTTCCGCCTCGCTGGCACCGCTGGCTAGCATATCCAATATATCGGTTACGCGCAGCCGTGTTCCGGCCACAACCGGTCGACCGCCGCAGATGCCAGCGTCGACGGATATGCGTGGGAAACCAGTGATTGTCATGTTGCCAAGCTAATCACCAAAATTGCTGGGCGCAAGCCTGTGCGTGCTTCGCTTAGACACCCCTTGCGACTCGCCACCAAATGCCCGAAGGGCGGCGCATGAACTCCTCCCCCCTTACCGTCGATATTACCGCTACTCTCAATTACCACCTGCCTCAGGCTGCCGATGTGTTGCTCGCGGTGGAGGCTATTCCGATGGCCGACCAAAAGTTGCTGACCGACCTGTTGAAGGTCAAGGGCGATTGCTCGCCGTTGACGACGATTGAGGGGATGGACGGCCTCGGGCGGCGGACGTGGTTGCATGCGCAGGGACGGATCGACATCAGCTACACCGCGACTGCCGCGATTGAACGGCTGCCTACAAATATCGCTGGCCTCGGCGTCGTGCCGCATGCCGACTTGCCCCCTGCCTATATCCAGTATCTGATGCCCAGCCGCTATTGCCCGTCGGACAAGCACGAGAACTTCGTTACCACGCGCTTTGACGGTGCCACCAAGGGCGACCAGATCCAGCAAATGGCCGACTGGATTTACGGCAATATCGAATATGCGCCAGGCTTTTCCGGCAGCGGATCGACCGCCACCGATACCTTCATTTCGCACCGCGGCGTGTGCCGCGATTTCGCGCATCTGCTCATCGCTTTCGCCCGCGCTGCAGATGTTCCGGCGCGGATGGTGTCGGCTTATGGCCTAGGCATCGACCCGCCCGATTTTCACGCGGTGGTCGAAGTCTATCTGGAGGGCCGCTGGCATCTTGTCGATGCGACCCGCCTCGCGCCCGAAGAGAATCTAGTGCGTATCGCGGTGGGCAGAGACGCCACTGACATTAGCTTCATGACGATCTTCGGCACGGCGAATCTGATTTCGCAATCAGTGCGGGTCGAGGAAGCAAACTTGCAAAGATAACACGTCGATGTTATTACACGCGTATGAACAAGCCACTCAAGATCATCAAAGTCGGGAACAGCGCGGGCATGATCCTGCCCAAAGAGATACTCGCAAGGCTGCGCGTGTCGCTTGGTGATAGCATTGCATTTTCCGAAACCGACGACGATTCGGTCAAACTGCGGCGTTTTGACGAAGATGCCGAATTTGAGGCGCAAATGCAGACAGCGCGCGAAGTCATGGCGCGCCGCAAACGGGCGCTACGCGAATTGGCAAAGTAACTATTTCCATGATGCAGCGATGGATTTGGGTCACCCTTGAGGTGGCGATTGCGGCGCATGCCGAACAGCTCGCCGAGCACGGCGGCGGCGAAGGCGTGCGTGATTTAGGCCTGCTCGAAAGCGCGATGACGCGCCCACAGAATCTGGCGCAATACAGCGAACCGGACATCGCCGAACTGGCGGCAAGCTATGCCTTTGGCATTGCCCGAAATCACCCATTTGTTGATGGCAACAAAAGGACGGCGGCTGTGGTCAGCGAAACTTTTTTGGTTCTAAACGGAGGCACACTTCTGGCAAGCGACGCAGAGCTGGTCGTGGCATTCCTTGCCCTCGCCGCAGGTGAACTTTCCGAAGACGAGCTTACCGCGTGGTTCCGCGATCATCTCGGTTAAGGCAATAAATCCGCAGGCAATGTCGGCTCGCTCAAGATTTTCTCCATCCGCCGCCAACGTTCCGCTTGGCCGGGGTTGCCGCGCTCGACATAATTCCGCACCAGGTCTTTTCCCCAACCATAGTTGATTACATAGCTGCGGTAATGATCGGTGAACGCGACCGATTGCTCGGCGCGGGCGGGACTGAGCAACAGATATTTCTGGGTCAGTTCGAGCGCCTGCGCGCGGGTCAATTCGCCATCCAGGTACATTTTAGCAATCGTCAGCCGCGCCCCTGATAGTGCCTCGGTCATCTGCTGCATTTTCCAATAGGCTTCGGCAGTTTTCGGGTCGAGGCCCGCCAGCGGATAGAGCACGTCGCGTTCGAACGCCAACCGCTCCGCCGCAGGAAACGCACGGTCGATGCCATAATTGGCGCTACCTTCGGATAGGACGCTGGTCGGGCTATAGAGCGGATTGACCTCATATTCCATCCAGCCCTTTTCACGCGCCATTTTCTGCTCGACCATGAGATTGAGGACGTGGTGTCCGGGATAACCTTCATGACACCCAAGATCGACGGCGCGGCTGATGCGGATCGGCAGGTCGGTGTTGACCTGGATCAGGCTTTTGTAGCCGCCCTTGTAGTAGTTATAGCCCGACCAGGTTTTGCCGGTGACAAACTCCATCGTGAAATTCTCGCCAGCAGGCAGCGTGATATGGTCGGCGGTGCGTTTCTTACACTCGGCAATCGCGGCATCGAAGACCGATTGCAGGCGCGCCTTTGGAATAACGTAACGTTCATTGAACGCATCGACCCGCGCAGCGAGAGCGCCTTCGCCGGGAATCAATTTTTCCAGATTGGCAAGGATCGGATCGTAATGCTCAAGCGGTTTCAGATCGGGAACCGTTGCGAACTGCCCCTTGGCTTCATCGTCGAACGCAAACTTCTTGCCCTGCAACATCTGCAACCGCGTGTCCGCCGCAACCAACATCCCGCGCAG
>JANLRW010000448.1:0-3069 GCA_031361925.1 Sphingomonadales bacterium | reverse complement strand
AGCAATTGCGCTGATCCTCGCTTCACCGACCTGCATCACACGCGCTCGATCACCATGGCCGTACCCATGCCGGCGCCAACGCACAGCGTGATCAGCGCCGTTTCCTTGTTCGAGCGCTCGAGTTCATCGACCATCGTGCCGAGGATCATGCCGCCGGTCGCGCCAAGCGGATGGCCCATGGCGATCGCGCCGCCGTTCACGTTCATCTTCTCATGCGGAATGTCGAGCGCCTGCATCATGCGTAGTACGACCGAAGCGAACGCCTCGTTGAGTTCGTAGAGATCGATGTCGTTCACTTCCATGCCGAGCTTCTTGAGGAGCTTCTGCGTCACCCGCGACGGGCCGGTGAGCATGATCGACGGCTCCGAACCTATCGATGCCATCGACACGATGCGTGCACGGGGTTTCAGGCCCAAACGCTCACCCGCTTCATTGTTGCCGATCAACACCGCGGCCGCACCGTCGACAATCCCTGAGCTGTTGCCCGCATGGTGGACATGGTTGATTTTCTCTACCTCGGGATAGCGCATGATCGCGATATCGTCGAAGCCCGGCATCATCGTGCCCATCATCTGGAAGGCGGGCTGAAGTGCACCAAGCGATTGCATGTCGGTTTCAGGGCGCATTAGTTCGTCATGGTCGAGAATGACCTCACCGATAACGTCGCGGATCGGCAGGATTGACTTGCCAAAGCGCTTTTCGCCCCAAGCTTTGGCAGCGCGCTTCTGGCTTTCGACCGAATAGGCATCGACGTCGTCGCGGCTGTATCCATAGATCGTGGCGATCAAATCGGCAGAAATACCCTGCGGAATGAAGTAATTGGCAATCGCTGAGCGCGGATCAACCGGCCAAGCGCCGCCGTCGCTGCCCATCGGCACCCGGCTCATCGATTCGACGCCGCCGCCAATTGCGAGGTCGCACTCGCCTGACATGACTTTGGCCGATGCGATGTTCGATGCTTCAAGTCCCGATCCGCAAAAGCGGTTGACCTGAATGCCCGACGTCGTGTGCGCATACCCCGCCTGCAACGCCGCTGTCCGCGTAATCACCGCGCCCTGTTCCCCCACGGGCGAGACGCAACCAAAGGCGATGTCTTCAACCGCATCGGGCGCAAGACCGTTACGTTCGCGTACGCTGGCGAGAACCTGGGCCGCAAGATCGAGCGGCGTGATTTCATGCAGCGCGCCGTCGGAGCGCCCTTTGCCGCGCGGGCTTCGCACCGCGTCGAAAATATAGGCTTCGGTCATATTCAATCCTTGTTTGCGACCACGACACCCGCCGCGATCAATTGGGAGATTCCGGTTTCCGTCAGCCCTGCTTCGGCCAAGATAGCGGCATAGTTACCGCCCTTACTTGCAATTTCGAAATGGGTGGCAAGCGGCTGCGTTGCAAGGCGCGGCGCGATTTGCGGGTGCAACCAGCGTCCGTCCTGAACCACCGCTCGGCGTTCCGCATTGGCTGGATGCGACGCGGCTTCCACATAATCAAGGACAGGGGTCACGCAAGCGTCGGTTCCAGCGAAAATTGCTTCCCACTCGTCGCGGGTTTTAGTGGCAAACACGTCTTCGAGCATTTCATGCTGCTTGGGAAAGGCCGCGCGATCATGCTGGCCGCCATAGGCCTCGGCATTGATCGGCAACCGCTCCATCATCGCTACAAAAAATTGTGGTTCGATGCAGCCAACCGCCATGAACTTGCCTTCGGCGGTCATGTAGCAGCGGTAAAATGGTGCCGCGCCGTCGAGCAAATTGCCCTCGCGCTGGGTCCGCCACTGACCCAGACCCGCCATCCCATGAACAAAGCTCATTAGGCTGTGCGTGCCATCGACAATCGCGGCATCGACGACATTGCCCTGCCCCGTGCGCGCGCGCTCAATCAGCGCCGCGAGGATGCCGGTCACCAGAAACATCGACCCGCCGCCAAAATCGCCGATCATATTGAGCGGCGGCACCGGCGGCTGGCCGTCCTTGCCTATGGCGTTCAGCACGCCGGTCATGCTGATATAGTTGATGTCATGCCCCGCCATCTGGCTCCATGGCCCGCTCTGCCCCCAGCCAGTCATGCGTCCATAGATCAGGCTAGGATTGATCGCGTGGCAGGCTTCGGGGCCGACACCCATGCGTTCGGTGACGCCGGGGCGGAGGCCTTCGATCAGGACATCGGCAGATGCGACAATTTTGAGGAAAGTCTCGACGGCTTCGGACTTTTTGAGATCAAGAATGATCGAGCGTTTACCGCGCGCATCAATCCCCTTTGGCACTATTGCGTTGCCCGGACGATCAATGACCGTAACTTCAGCGCCCATGTCAGCCAGCAACTGCCCGGCATAAGGTCCAGGGCCGATTCCAGCCAGTTCGACAACCTTGATGCCGCTGAGTGGGCCGGTCTTGGTAGGCGAATCGGTCATGGCATCCTTCCTCTACGGCACAGGCGCAAACGTGATTAACCGCGCAATTAATCCGCGCCTGTTAGCGGCTCCAACAGGTTGACGCAAGCGTCAACTAACGGTTTTTGCGGCCCTCTATTAGAGCATCGACCACGCTTGGGTCGGCCAACGTCGAGGTATCCCCAAGCGCCGCGAAGTCATTCTCAGCAATCTTGCGCAATATCCGCCGCATGATCTTGCCCGATCGTGTTTTGGGCAAAGCAGGCGTGAAATGGATATGGTCTGGCGTCGCTATCGGACCGATTTCGGTGCGCACATGGTTGCGCAATTCACCGTGAAGCTCTTCATCGGCGATGACATCCGCATTGAGCGTGACATAGCAGTAAATGCCCTGCCCCTTGATGTCGTGCGGAAAGCCAACAACCGCAGCCTCCGCCACTAGATCATGCAACACCAAAGCGCTTTCGACCTCGGCAGTACCCATGCGGTGGCCCGAGACGTTAATCACATCATCGACGCGCCCGGTGATCCAGTAATAGTCATCTTCGTCACGGCGGCAGCCGTCACCGGTGAAATATTTGCCTTTATAGGTCGAAAAATAGGTCTGGGCGAACCGGTCATGGTCGCCGTAGATCGTCCGCGCCTGCCCCGGCCAACTGTGCGTAATACAGAGGTTGCCCGAG
>JANLRW010000403.1:0-5139 GCA_031361925.1 Sphingomonadales bacterium | reverse complement strand
TGATCGTCGCCGCCGTTGTCGTCCGGTTCAGCGTCGGCTTTGGTTTGCATAACCGTTACGGCGCCGATGCGATCTGGGGCGCATTTATCGCGGCGTCGCTAGCGTCGTGCATATTGTCACTTGTTTATTATCTGCACGGCGGCTGGAAAAAGGCAAAGGCGATGCCCTTCGCGCCGCCAACGCCTGCTGAATAGAAATCGCTGTCCTACAGGCCACCATGTCCGGTAAGTGCGTCGCCATGAACATACGCGCCTTTATCCTGTTGCTGATTGGCCTCTTCCTATTCCCAGCGGCCCATGCTCAGCTTCCCGGAGCGCCGCAGAATGTCCGCGCCTCCATCGAAGCCGAAACGGCTACGCCCGTCCCCGGCGATACCGTTACCATCGCGATCATCATGGACCCCAAACCGGGCTGGCATGATTACTGGCTGAACCCCGGTGATGCGGGGACGCCACTTGAACTTGAATGGCAATTGCCACCGGGCGTTACTGCGGGTCCGATCCGGGCGCCGGTGCCTGAAACGCTGATCGTCGGCGGCTTTATGAATCACATCTACAAGACGAAACATGCCTTTCTGATTGACCTGAAAATCCCGGCTAATGCGCGCGCGGGGCAAAAGCTGGATATCAAGACAGATGCCCGCTGGTCCGCCTGCACCGATATCGTTTGTGTGCCGGAGGGTGGTTCGCTTTCGATACAGCTCACCGTCGGTGACGGCAAAATTAGCGGCAGCCAACGCGCCCGGTTCGACATATGGCGCGCCGCGTTGCCTGTGCCGCTCGACGCGCAAGCGCGTTATGCCATCAACGGCAAGGGCATATCCATCGCCATCCCTTACCCGAAAAGCGCTGATGTCGAGAAGGTCTGGTTTTTCCCGCAAACCGAAAATGCCTTTCGCTATGCCGCTGTGCAAAATGCGCGCCGCACAGGCAACTCGCTGGTGGTAACCGGCGAAATCGACCAGGCCTTTAATGGACGCATCGAAGGGCTGCTCCGCTTTGGCGATGCGCAGGGGCTTGAGGTTCGTGCATTGCCCGGCGCGGTGCCAAGTGGCGGCGAAGTGGTGTCGGTGCTAGGGCAATCGGCAGCAGCGACAAACCCCGAATCCACGGTGAGCTTCGGCTGGATTCTGGGCTTTTCCATCCTCGGCGGGTTGCTGCTCAACCTGATGCCCTGTGTCTTCCCGATCCTCGGGCTGAAGGCATTGAGCCTGGCCAAGCTGGGCGGCGACGAGCGCGAAGCGCGCCGCGATGCGCTGGCCTATTCGTGCGGTGTCATCCTCAGTTGCGTTGCACTGGGTGGCCTGCTTCTCGGCTTACGCGCCGGGGGCGAGGAAATCGGCTGGGCCTTCCAGTTGCAGGAGCCCGCCTTTGTCCTTCTGCTGCTGCTGCTCATGGTCGCGGTCACCGCCAACCTCGCAGGGCTGTTCGAGATCGGCAGCGTGTCGGCGGGCGACGCTCTGACCCGCAAAGGCGGATTGGCTGGCTCTTTCTGGACCGGCGTGCTGGCCGCCGTGGTCGCAACGCCGTGCACCGGCCCATTCATGGCGGCAGCATTGGGCGCAGCTTTGCTGTTGCCGGTGGTGCAGGCATTGGCGCTGTTCGCGGGATTGGGTTTCGGCCTCGCGCTGCCTTTTCTAATGCTTGCCTTTATCCCGGCGGCGAGGCGGATACTGCCCAAGCCGGGACCATGGCTAAACACCTTCCGCAAAGCGATGGCGGTGCCGATGGCTCTGACGGCGCTGGCGCTGCTATGGCTGTTATGGCGGTTGAGTGGCGATTGGGCTTTGCTGATCGGTGTTGCTGCCACCATTGTTGTTGGTTCCATGCTTTGGAACGTTGGAAGAAAGCAGCACCGACAGGATCGCACCGCCGCGCAAATTTATATATGGATGGTAGCAGTCGTTGCTCTTGCCTTCCTGTTTGCCGTCGATCGCTTGCCGGAACAGGCCCCGGTACGTGCCGTTCAAGACGCAGGCGAATTAACCAGCAAGCCGTTTTCAGAAAACCTGTTGCGCGACCTCCGCTCCAAACAGATTAGCACATTTGTCTACTTCACCGCAGATTGGTGTGTGACCTGCAAGGTCAACGAGGCGACGGCGCTCAACCGCAATGCTACAATAAAGGCATTTAGCGATGCGGGTATCACCACGCTGAAAGGCGACTTCACCCGCCGCGACCCCGCCATATCGCGTTTTCTCGCCCAACATGGCCGTTCGGGGGTACCGCTTTATCTGTATTATCCGGCAGGTGGCGAACCTGTGGTTCTGCCCCAAATTTTGACCGTCGATACCCTCACGGCACTCGCGAAATGAGCGTGCCAAAACGAGTGCGGGGGCAGATCGCTTGCGACCTACCCCCGACCCAATCCGCCGAGTTGCGACCCTCTTCAGGACTCGCCGGAAATCTCGATCCGTTTAACCTGGTTTGCCCCGATCACGGTGATCCCCCGAACACCTGTGATCCCGGTCAACGGAACGGAACGCTCAAAGCTGAGCGAAACTTCACCGATGTCGATATCATTGGCAGCCTTCGGCTGGACAATGACTGCGACTTCGATGCCCCAATAATCGGGGCGAAACTGATACACGCGCGGGGCCAATTTGGCTTCGTAATCTGCCCCCGGGAGTGTCCCCCGCACCCAGAGATACAGACTGTCCTGAAAAGGCAATGTGCGCAGTTCAGCAACTTCGAAGTCAATGATCCGCCCGTTTGGCACACTCGAAAGCGAACCGCCGGAGGAGCTGTTCATTTGTAATCCTAACGTCCGCGAAATAAAATATCTTTGCAGCGACGCATTATGCTAAGTCACGCAAACTATGTTTCGTGATATACAGCAATTAACCCAAACGTAAAGCGGCTGGGGGCGTAAACATTTGTAACACGCTGTATCACTCTGAAAGTGGTGCGATATTTTACAGTGATGTGACGCTGCATAGGTATGCGTAAATACAGCCAGCGGAAACCGATTGCATTTTTTTGCCCGTCGGGGCCGAATCGGTGCACCCCAAAGCATCGTCGGCGTTGCGATCTCGCCACGCTATCGGACAAATCGGCGGTCGGGAGCCTCTAGCCCCTTTATTTACCGCGCATTTGGCTCTAATGCGCCAGAATCGAGTAACATTTAGGAGTATCTACTATCGCAACCCCGCCGACCCGGCGCGCCATGACGCCACCTGTAAAAAGTGGACCGCGCTACAACACTCTGATTACCGTGGATAAAGTGCGGGTCATTGATGATGATGGCGAAAATCTGGGTGTGATGTTTACCAACGAAGCGATAGAGCAAGCTGCGGCTGTCGGCCTTGACCTGGTGGAAGTGTCACCAAACGCCGATCCGCCGGTTTGCAAATTCCTCGATATTGGCAAGTTCAAATATGAGGCCCAGAAAAAGGCCAATCTGGCGCGCAAGAGCCAAAAAACGCAGGAGATCAAAGAGATCAAGATGCGGCCCAATATCGACGATCATGATTATCAGACCAAAATGAAAAAGGTCACCGAGTTCATCGACGACGGCGACAAGGTCAAGGTCACTCTGCGCTTTCGTGGTCGCGAGCTCGCACACCAGCAACTGGGGATGCAACTGCTCCAGCGTGTTCAAGTCGATATGGCAGAAACCGCCAAGGTCGAAGCACATCCACGTATGGAAGGCCGCCAGATGTTGATGGTGTTGTCGCCCAAATAGGGCTTCAAACAAGCGCGCTCCAGAGCAGCTTCATTCCGACTGCGACCATCAACAGGTTGATCGCAACGACGAAGCGTTCGGGCGAAATCCGCCGGACCAGCCAGACGCCTGCAAAAGTGCTGACAATGGCGAGCGGGACGAAGAGACCGGTGAGTACCGCATTGCGCGTTGTAAACTGTCCCAACGCGGCAAAGGCCGGAACCTTCAACCAGTTCGAGGCAGCGAAAAACAAAGCGTTGGTGCCAACAAACATATCGCGCGACAACTTCCGGCTTAAGGCCCAAATCTGGAAGGGCGGGCCACCGGCCAGGGCAATTTGACTGGTAAAGCCGGAGACCCCACCCCAGAATAGCCCAATGACATCGGGCTGCGGTTTTTTGAGCGATAAACCAACCCCGCGTCTTGCCGCGAGCTGGTTTACGCCGAAAACGATGGCAATGCTGCCCACCGCCGCCTCTACTGCCCAGACAGGCACATTTGCTGCGAGCAGCCAGCCAAAGAAAATGCCAACCGTCGCCCCCGGCAACGCCCAAGCAAGCAACTGCCAATCAACGCTGCGCCGGAACGACCACACACCCACTACGTCCTGCACAATAAAAAGCGGTAACAGGATAGCCGCGCCGCTGATTGGGTCAATCGCGAGCGTCATGACCGGCATGGCCGCCGAACCCAGCCCGGAGAAACCTCCTTTACCGAGGCCTACGAGAATGACGGCGATAGCAACGAGAAGGTAGAAAAACAGATCGGTGGGGAGGCTCACCCGCCTGCCCGGCGTCGGCGCAAAGCCAGCAGGTAAATCACTGCGGCAGCGGTGGCAAAGATAAACCATTGGATGGCATAGAGCAGATGGTTGTTGGGGATCTGGTCCGGTGACGGTTTGGCCAGCGGTGACAGCCCGGCAACGGGTCGGGTGGCGACAAGGCGGATAAGCTGTTTTTTGTCCGGTGCAACGATCCCGTCGATTATGCCCCCTGTCCAAGCAGGCTGCTCATAGCCTTGCGACCAGCCGACCGCGACCACCGCGCCCGGCCCTTCGCCACCTCCGGTTTGGCACGATGCAAGATGAGCGTAGCCTGATTGCCCGGTTGCACTACTGCCAGAAACTGCCCGCCAACTGACGACCTTGATGCACTGCACCGATGATAGCCGGTAGAGTGGCAGCGCGTCGGGGTCTGGCACTATTGGCCACGCAACCGGTGGAAGCCCATCAGCGGCAGCGTAGCTCGCCAACAACGCTTCCTTTTCGCCCTTGCGCTGCAGCGGCCAGATGCCCAGCCCGACCATGATTGCCACAGCGAGGAAAACCACAATCGTCGGGATAATGGGCCAGCGCTTCATTGTCGGCCCTCACCAGCGCGGTTGCGGTGTTCCAATGCGAGCAACGCGCCCTTCGCCACCCGCAGCGATACGACCGTCGTCGCCGCAGTAAAAGGAACCCAGATAATAATGTGCACC
>JANLRW010000446.1:0-4026 GCA_031361925.1 Sphingomonadales bacterium | reverse complement strand
GCGGGTTATCAGGACCAAGCCGGCGAGCGCCGCGCCGAACAGGAAGGGCAAGCGCCATCCCCATGATACGAGCGACTCCTCAGGCACAGCCCAAACGGTCAGCGCAGCTGCGCCAGCCGCCAGCAAAGCGCCGACTTCGCTTGCCGCCGATGCGCAGCTGGTGATCAATCCGCGCCGACTGTCCTTGGCACCTTCCATCAGGTAAGCGACGACGCCGGTATATTCGCCGCCGACCGAAAACGACATCAAACAGCGCAGCGCGATCAGCAGCACACCGGCGAGCGGGCCAATCTGGGCATAAGTCGGCAGCATTGCGGTTGCGAGCATTGCTGCGGTCATCAAAGCCATCGAACCGAGCATCGTTACCCGCCGACCCAGCCGGTCACCAAAATGACCGAAGACCAGCGCTCCGACTGGCCGCATCAGGTAAGCGATCGCAAAGCCGCCGAGCGTTTCCGTCATCGACTGTGGGCCTGTTCCGAAGAACACCCGAGCCAACACCGTCGAAAAATAGAGGTAAAGTGTGAAATCATACCATTCAACAACGGTCGAAAGCCCGGCGACAGCCATTGATCGCCGCGACATCGGGGCGCGCGAAGCGGGGGAAGCGCCCAATTCCGCCTTATCCTTTGATGTGGCTCCCGATCTATACTTCATTTTGAAGGTTGATACGATAACAGAAACCGGTCAACGGCAGCCGCCAACGCTGCTGGCTTAACCGTAGCCGACGCCGTGTCTGGATCGGAAAACCGCCATTCGACGTCGGCAAAGCCTTTTATGCTACCGTATAAATGGGCCGCTGCTTCCTGCGGGTCGGCTTTGGCTAGCCGGCCCCGCGTCATCTGATCTGCAATCATTTCGGTCAGCATCGCCTTCATACGGCGCGGTCCAGCGTTGAGGAACAACTCACCCATTTCGGGGTGGCGTTCAACCTCTGCGGCCATGCGCCGGTCGAAACGGATGATGTCGGCGCTGCTCAAAAATTCCATCATTGACCGGGCAAAATGCAGCAACTCGGCTCGCAATGAGGTGTCCTGGCCGGGCAAATCGGGCAACTGTCCGCGCATCTTGCTGCATTCGACCCCGACAACCGCCGAGAAGAGATTTTCCTTGCTCTGGAAATGATTATATATCGTCACTTTCGACACATTGGCGGTGGCCGCAATGCGCTCGATTGACGCGGCGGCATAGCCCTGTTCGAAAAATTCCGCCCGGGCGCAGATGAGGATGGCATCCTGTTTCGCTTGGTCGACGGGACGCTGGGCCAGCCTTTTTCCTGTATTCATTTGCATTCCAAATATGTTACTGAACGCTATCGTTCAATTAAACGCTTGCGTTCATTATCTACCCAAGCCAACATGAATACAAGCCGAATCAGATGGCACATTAAAAGGGCAGCGCTGACGTGAACTGGGTTGCAATCCGAATGCTGACAGGGGACCGGGTCAAATTCATCGGCCTGGTGTTCGGAGTCGCGTTTTCGACGCTGTTGATTACCCAGCAGCTGACGATTTTCGTCAACCTGCTGATGCGCGGCGGGGTTGCGGTGCAAGAGGTATCGACCGCCAATGTTTGGGTGATGGACCCGGCGACGCGGACCTCGGACGTTGTTTATCCGATGCCCATTACCGCGCTCGACCGCATACGAAGCGTTCCCGGTGTAGCTTATGCTTCGCCGTTGCTGCGCAGCAACGCGTCGATCCGCACACCCGAAGGCGACCTTGAGGGCGTGACCGTAATCGGCGTCGACGACAGCTCGCTGGTCGGCATTCCTCGGCATATGACGCAAGGGGAACCGCAGAGCCTGATGGATCCCGACGCAGTGTTCATTGACGATGTCGGATCGCGCAAGCTGTTTACGCCTGACGAGACCGTCGTCGGCGCAGAGCTCGAACTTAACGATCAGCGCGCGGTTATCAAAGGCATCGTCGACAGCACACCGACCTTCACCTCGCAGGTAACCTTGTATACGCGTTATTCGAACGCGCTGAATTTCGTTCCCGGCCTGCGCAACCGGCTGTCTTTCGTATTGGTGCGCAGCGACGAAAATCTGACAGCGGAAATGCTTGCGCGGCGGATTACCGAGCGGACTGGGCTAAAGGCGCGCACGTCCGAGGAATTCACCCGCGACGGTATCGACTTCATCGTCGAAAATACCGGCATCCCGATCAACTTTGGAATCACTGTGGTGCTCGGCGTCATCGTCGGTATCGCGATTGTCGGCCTGACCTTCAGCCTTTTCATTCGCGACAATATCAAACAGTTCGGCGCGCTGAAAGCCATTGGTGTGACTAACCGCAAGATCATGGTCATGGTCGCGGCGCAATCTGGTTTGGTGGCGCTCATTGGCTATGGTCTCGGGCTTGCCATGGCAGTCGGCTTTATCGGCGGCGGCGCGGCGGGCAGCGATGCGTTCAAGGGCTTTTACATGCCATTCCAGATACCGCTTATCACCGCGGCCCTGGTGCTGGCGATTATCGCATTGACCGGATTCATCGCTATTCGCTCGGTGCTGAAAACCGATCCGGCTTCGGTGTTCCGTTGAGTAATTTCGCCATCTCCGTTCGCGGTGTCGCCAAGGACTTCCCGGTCGGCGACGATCAAATCCGTGTGCTGCACGACATCAATGTCGATGTGAATGCGGGCGAGCTGACCTATCTGGTTGGTGAGTCGGGTTCAGGCAAGACCACGCTGATTTCGATCATCGCCGGGATATTATATCCGACCGAGGGCCGGGTGCAGGTGTTCGACACCGAAATTTACGACCTGTCGGACAATGATCTCGTGCGGTTCCGGCTGGCCAATATCGGCTTTATTTTCCAGCAGTATAATTTGCTGCCGACGCTGACGGCAGCCGAAAACGCCGCGATTCCTCTGATTGCCGATGGTATGAAGCGCGCCGAGGCGGTCGAGCGCGGGCGCGCTTTGCTCGACAAGCTCAATATCGCCAATCAGGCGGACAAATATCCGCGTCAGCTTTCGGGCGGACAGCAGCAGCGTGTCGCCATCGCCCGCGCGCTGGTCCACGAGCCGCGCTTGATTGTCTGTGACGAGCCGACTGCCGCGCTCGACGCCAAATCGGGGCGGCGGGTGATGGACCTGTTGCGCGAGGTTGCGTTGGCCGCCGAGCGCGCGGTCATCATCGTCACCCACGACAACCGGATTTTTGATCTCGCCGACCGGATCCTCGCGATGGAGGACGGACGCATCACCCATGATGGCCGCGACAAGGCCATTTTAATGCAACAGGAAACCCAATGAAACGCCCCAGCTTCTCCCGTGTCATCCTGCCCATCATTGCCGTGGTCGGCATCATCGTTTCGGTCATCTATCTGTTTAGGTCGCAGCCCGACACAGCGATGACCAATCCCAAAGAGACGCCGGCGCGCACCCCTGCATCGCAGGCCAAGACCGGCAGTATTGTCGGCACCGGGGTGGTTGAACCGTCGAGCGAGGTGGTAGACATTGCCGCGACTGTGCCGGGTATCGTGGCCAAGGTTTTCGTAACGCCGGGCGATCAGGTTTCGGCGGGTCAGCCATTGCTCGAAATCGACAGCCGCGACGTCCGCGCATCGATCAACGAAGCCGCCGCCCGCGCCGCCACCGCGCGGCAAAGCATAGTCGCCGCACAGACGTCGCTGCGCGTCGCGCAAAACCAATATGCTCTGTATACCGGGGTGGAAGATGCGCGCGCGGTGTCACAGCAAGAGGTCATCACCCGCCGCGACGCGGTCGCCGATGCGCGCGCGCAACTGGGCGTGGCGCAGGCGCAGGCGCGGCAAGCCGAGGCGCAGGTGGCACAGGCCCGAGTCGAACTCGACCGCCATGTCATCCGCGCGCCATCGGCGATGGAAGTGTTACAGGTCGATACCCGCGCTGGCGAATATGCAGGGACGCAGGGCACCGCTTCGGTGCTGATGAAACTGGGCGCAACGCAGCCGTTGCACGTCCGGCTCGATATCGATGAAAACCAGATCGAAAAGCTGGCTCTGGGCCAGCCAGCGGTGATCAGCGCGCGCGGCGATG
>JANLRW010000382.1:0-7952 GCA_031361925.1 Sphingomonadales bacterium | reverse complement strand
TGGCGACAACGCCAACAGCGTGATCAAGCAAATTGCCTCGGGCCGCTTTGGAGTGACTGCCGAATATCTGGGGTCATGCGAAGAGATCGAAATCAAGGTCGCGCAAGGTGCGAAGCCCGGCGAAGGCGGGCAGCTTCCGGGCTTCAAGGTTACCGAGATGATCGCACGGTTACGGCATTCTACGCCTGGCGTGATGCTCATTTCGCCGCCGCCGCATCATGATATTTATTCGATCGAGGATCTGGCGCAGCTAATTTACGACCTGAAGCAGATCAACCCGCGCGCACGGGTCTGCGTCAAGCTGGTGAGTGCGGCGGGCATCGGCACGATTGCAGCGGGTGTCGCCAAGGCCCATGCCGATGTCATCCTGGTGTCGGGCAATGTCGGCGGCACTGGCGCTAGTCCGCAGACCAGTATCAAATATGCAGGCACGCCATGGGAAATGGGGCTGAGTGAAGCGAACCAGGTGCTCACGCTCAACGGTCTGCGCCACCGCATCAAGTTGCGCACCGACGGTGGGCTGAAAACCGGACGCGACATTGTCATTGCCGCAATCCTCGGTGCCGAAGAATTCGGCATCGGCACATTGAGCCTTGTTGCGATGGGCTGCATCATGGTTAGGCAATGCCATTCGAACACCTGCCCGGTCGGCGTTTGCACGCAGGACGATGAGTTACGCAAAAAATTCGGCGGCAGCCCGGAAAAAGTCATCAACCTGATGACCTTCATCGCCGAGGAAGTCCGCGAAATACTGGCCAAGCTTGGCTACCGCAGCCTCGACGAAGTGATCGGCCGCACCGAATTGCTGCGTCAGGTCAGCCGCGGTGCTGAACATCTCGACGATCTCGATCTCAACCCGATCCTCGCCAAAGTCGATGCGCCCGACGAAGCGCGGCGTTTCTCGATCCCAACCTTCCGCAACGAAGTGCCCGACAGCCTCGACGCGCAGATGATCCATGACGCGGCGCCGGTGTTCAACCGCCGCGAAAAAATGCAGCTTACCTACAATGTGCGCAACACGCACCGTGCGGTTGGCACGCGGTTCAGTTCTGAAATCACGCGGCTTTATGGGATGAAGGGTCTTGCCGACGACCATGTCCATGTCCGGCTGCGTGGGAGCGCGGGGCAGTCGCTCGGGGCGTTCCTGTGTCAGGGCATCACGCTTGAAGTTTTCGGCGATTCGAATGATTATGT
The DNA here is from genome assembly GCA_031361925.1 of Sphingomonadales bacterium. Taxonomy (GTDB): domain Bacteria; phylum Pseudomonadota; class Alphaproteobacteria; order Sphingomonadales; family Sphingomonadaceae; genus Sphingorhabdus_B. The sequence goes on along the minus strand of JANLRW010000382.1, from coordinate 6,758 downwards.
CGGCAAGGGGCTTTCTGGCGGCAAGATCATCGTCCGCCCAACGGTCAGTTCGCCGCTCGACAGCCAGCACAACAGCATCATCGGCAACACCGTACTCTACGGCGCAACGGCGGGCCATCTGTTCGCAGCGGGCCAAGCAGGCGAGCGTTTTGCGGTGCGCAATTCGGGCGCGCGCGTTGTGGTTGAAGGCTGCGGTGCCAATGGCTGCGAATATATGACCGGAGGAATCGCAGTCATTCTCGGCAAAACCGGCGGCAATTTCGGCGCGGGCATGACCGGCGGCATGGCCTTCATCCTCGATACCGATGGCAGTTTTGAAGGCAACGCGAACCCCGACAGCATCGTGTGGCAAAGGCTCGACAGCGAGTATTGGGAAGGCGAACTCAAGGCGCTCATCATGGCACATGCGCATTCGACCGACAGCAAATGGTCGCACTCGATTATTGAAGACTGGGACCGGCGGTGCGGCGAATTCTGGCAGGTTTGCCCCAAGGAAATGCTATCGCGGTTGGCACAGCCCTTGTCCGACCGCATCGTGCTGGAGGCCGCGGAGTAATCAGCCGCAACGTTACAACTGTTTACCTTAATTGCCCTAAACTGAGCGCTTTGTTCAGCTTTGGCTAAGCCCGTCGCGCCTAATCACTTTCCAACGGCACCTTCGCCGCGACGCCTTTTTGGGCGGTGAGTGAGGATGATTGCGATGCGTTTCAGGATTGTTCTGATTGCCCTGCCCTTGCTGGCGATGGCTGCGCCAGTTGCAGCACAGGATGTTGTTTTTGTCTCCGGAACCGGTGACGCGTCGCGCGGTGCGCAGCGCGATAACATTCCCGTTCGCGATCAGCGCAGCGACGCCGATATTCTGGCAGTCGCCGATCAGATGGCTGATCCTACCGTGCAGGACGGAGTCGCCGCCGCCATTGAGCAGATGACGGGAACGATGATGCGCTTGCCCGTCGGCCAGTTTGCCGCCGCCATCGAAGACGCCCGCCCCGGCACGGTCGGTAAACGCATCCGCCGTGATGCGACTGTTGCTGATTTGGCTGGCCGCGACGCCGATGATCTGCCCGAGAAGCTGAGCGATGGCGGCCGCCAGATGATGGGCATGGCGAGCGGATTTGCACGCGCGTTCGCGATGATGATGCCCGAATTCGAACGCATGGGCCGCGAGATGGAAGACAGCTTCCGCACCGCCAAGGCGAACGCGAAACGAAATTAACGAACAACCGGCGGGGGCATTTCGCCGGTCGTAGCTCCCCAATTTAGGGAGTTCGTCACGTCCCTCGGGTCGCACAGCTTAGGCTGATCGAGGGAAAAGGGCGGGTGCAGGGCCGGGTTAAAACGGTTCTGCACCAACCCCGTATTTGCCAAATACCCGGCAGTTCGGTTATCCCTTGCTGCAATGTCCGTGTCAGCACCCTCCACCCCCGTTGCCATCATGACCGAGGCCGAAGCCGACCGGCGGCTGGGCGCAAACCGCGCCGACATATCGGCCTTGATCGCCAAGGCCGATCACCGCCGCGATGCCGGTGACAACCGCGCTGCCAATGCTTATTATGCAGCGGGCATCCGGATCGCGACCGCATCGCCTTCGCTGCCGGACGAAACCGCCGCCGATGTCGCGCGGGCGCAAGACGCGGTCGCCTGGCTAGCGCAGGTTTTCAAAGAGCATCTGTTGGACGCGCTGAGCGCCGCCGGTTACCCGCGTGAAAAACAGCATCCGCGTTTTCGCCAGTCGCTCGACATGATGCTGGGCGAGACCGAGCGCCCGCCCGAGCGTCGCCAATATCCGCAAACGCCATTGGTCCATTATTATCCCGGCACCGATTATCAGCAATTCGCCGATGTCGGCGAATATGACTGGGTGCCCGGTCTGGAGGCACAATTTCCGGCGATGAAGGCAGAGGCGCTGGCGCTTCTCGCCGACCATGCCGGTTTTACGCCTTATGTGAAGACCGACACAAAAAGGCCGCAGGGCGATTTTCACGGGATGCTCGAGAATCCGGATTGGAGCACGCTCTATCTGTGGCAAAATGGCGCAGCGGTGGACGAGCATGTCAAACGTTGCCCGACGATCTATAAAGCCGTCATCGACCATGTGCCGCTCTGCCACATTGGCCCGCGCGCGCCATCAGTGATGCTGTCGCTGCTGCGCCCGGGTGCCAAAATTCCGCCGCATACCGGGATGCTCAACAGCCGGTTGATTTGTCATCTGCCGCTCGTCGTCCCGCCTGACTGCGGCTTTCGCGTCGGTAGCGAGACGATCCAGTGGGTCGAAGGCAAGATGATCGCGTTCGATGACAGCGTCGAACATGAGGCATGGAACAATAGCGGCTACGACCGGCTGGTGCTGATCTTCGATATCTGGCGACCCGAACTGTCGCGCGCCGAGCAGGAGCAAGTGACCGCGATGTTTGCGGCGGTCGACAATTATTCCTAGCTAAACAGCCAGTGTCCCAAGAGGCGGTCGAACGGAAACGTGAAGAACCCCGCGACCAGCAACGCGCCGATCACAAACCCCCGCGCTTGCCCACGGTGACGGCGAATGTCGCGGCGGCGGGCTGACAATATCAGCACCGGCACACCGACTATCGTGAAGACCGACAATATGTGGATGAAGCTAAAGCTACCATCATTGACCATCTTGATATCCAGACTGATCAGCGCGGTCACAAACATGCAAATCGACCAGATCCAGCCGAGCAGCCGGTGACGGTTATCGCCCCGTCGGCGCAGCATCATGATCGGTGTCAGCACCAGCGCAACCGCCAGCGTCGCCAGATGGAGCCATAGCTGCCAAGGCAATGTCACCCACTGCGAACGGCCTTTCCATACCGCGACGACGGCAGCGGCGAGCAGTGCAATCGCCAAGAATGCGGCAATCCGTTCGACAATGTCAGGTGCCGTCGGCTTAATGTAACGCGATCCGCGTTTGCCGAAAAAATCGTTGAACCGGCTGGCCAACATGCAATCCCCCACTTATGCTTGCGACACTGAGATATCTGCGAGGGAACAGCGGGATGCGCAAGTTTTTAATGGGGGCAGCGGTAGTTGCGCTGGCAATGGCGGCACCGGCGCGCGCCGATGCGGATGGTGATCTGAAAGCGTTGGTTGATGCTTATTGGGCCGCGGTGTTGAAGGAACAACCGATCTTTGCCAGTTCGCTCGGGATCGACACCTATGCAAATGCAGTCGGCGATTACAGTCTGGCAGGCCAAGACCGGCAAGCATCAGCGGCAGCGGTGTTTCTTCAAAAACTGGATGCCATTGCCGCCGACCAGTTGGCCCCGCCGAGCAAGGTTGAAGCAGGCATATTGCGTCGAACTTTGACCGGCATAATCGAGGGCAATAGCTACGGCCAGCGGGCGATCAACTTCACCACTTATTCAAGCTGGCACCAAAGTTTTGCCGGAATGGCGGACAATCTGCGGTTCAAAACCAAGGCTGATTTTGTTAGCTATAACAACCGGCTAAAACAATATGCAACGGTCAATGACCAGAATATCGCGGTCGCCAATGTCGCGATCAAAGGAAAATATACCCAGCCTTGCGAAACGCTTAAAGGTTTTGAGGCGACGATTACCGGGCTGATCACCCCGGATGAACGCCAATCGCGTTTCTTTGGGCCTTATGCACGCAGCCGCCCGGAAGGTGTGAGCGACGAGGATTTCAACGCACTCGCATCGCAGGCGATTGCGACGATCAACGCGGTCATCAACCCCGCGCTTAAAAAGCATCTCGATTGGTATAGCGCCAGCTATAAACCGGCCTGTGCGAAGGCACCCGGCGTGTCGGCGCAGCCGGGCGGTGCCAAATATTATGCCTTTCGCGTGCGGCAGGAAACCACGACCAGTCTCTCGCCTGCCGAAATCCATGCCACCGGGTTGAAGGAAGTCGCGCGCATTCGTGCCGAAATGGTCGAGGTCGCGGTCAAGGCGGGTTATCCGACCCGCGAGGCATTTATCCAGCATCTGCGCACCGACCCGCAATATTACGCAAAAACGCCTGAAGAGCTGATGGAAAAGGTCGCTCGCGTTACCAAGACAATCGACGGCAAGATGCCTTCGTTATTCGGGCGGCTGCCAAGACTGCCTTATGGTATTAAGGAAATCCCGGCCGAAACCGCAGAGGGAACGACGACGGCTTATTATAATCCGGGATCACCCAAGATCGGCCTATCGGGCACCTATTTCGTCAACACATCGAAGCTGAACCAGCGGCCGTTCTGGGAAATCCCTGCGCTTTCGGCGCACGAGGCGGTTCCCGGCCATCATCACCAGATTGCGTTGCAGCAGGAATTACCGCTCTCCGACTTCCGTAAGAACGGTGCATTTTTTACCGCTTTTGTCGAAGGTTGGGGGCTGTATTCCGAAAGGCTCGGGATCGAGATGGGGCTATATGATACTCCGGCCAAAGACATGGGGCGTTTGTCGTATGAAATGTGGCGTGCCTGCCGTTTGGTGGTCGATACCGGTATCCATTCGAAGGGCTGGACCAAGCAGCAGGCGATTGACTTCATGACCGACAACAGCGCGCTGTCAGCCGCCAATATCGAAGCCGAGGTCAACCGCTATATCAGCTGGCCGGGGCAGGCACTTGCGTATAAACTGGGCGAACTCAAAATCCGCGAGCTGCGGTCATTAGCAACCAAAGAGCTTGGCGCAAAATTCGATCTGGCAACATTTCACCACGCGGTTCTGGGCCAAGGCGCAGTGCCACTTGATGTGCTGGAGACACAAATCAAAGACTGGATCACCGCCGAAAAGGCGAAGAGCTAAGCGCCCTATTTCGGTTCGGGCAGCTTTTCGGCGTCAACCGCCGATTGCTCGGCTGTTTCCTTGGCTTCGAGCTCAGCCTGTAACCGCGCTTCGCGTTCAGCGCGGCCCTTTTCGAAATCCTTGGTGCGTTCTTCGACTTCAGCCGCTTCGGCATCTATTCCGGCCAGACGCTTGGCCCGTTCGGCAGCGATCAGCCGACCGAAGGTGATCCCGGGGTCTTGCGCCTTTTCAGCATAAGCGGTGTTGATTGCCTTCAAACCGCAGCCGGTAAAGCCGCCAGCGCCCGAGGGTGAGCAGCTCATCGTTCCGCTCGCTCCGACATATTCATACGCCATGACCCGTTCGCTCCACGCCTGATTGCTCAAGTCGTTGGGATCATTGCGAAGCGATGTCGGAATCCGGTAGCGTTCAGCTTCGCCCATGCGGGCGCACACGACGATTTCATCGCCCTTGCTTTCGGGGCAGACGTCATCGCCGTAGACGATTAACTGGTTGATCTTTTCATCAGGTGCCGACGGTGCAGCCGTGTCTTGAGCGAAGGCAGACGACGACGCGGCCAAGGCCAGCAGTGCGATCGAAAGGCGGGGATATGCGGTCATCGTTTTTCTCCAAATCATGGCGTCTCTTCGGCTTCTATTGCTGAACAACAGATGAAAGTCAGATTCGTTTCGAAACCGCGATCGCCGCCCTGCATCCGGCGCGGATAGCCGCGCTCATCAACGGATAAGCGAATGCGCGCTCGGCCCCTTCGGCCAACGCCGTCGCCTTATGCTCAAGCTCGTCGGCTTGAAAGTCGGCGACCATCGCCGACAGTTCGGGATCGCTATCGCCGATTTCTTCCAGTTGCTCGGCATAATGCCGGTCAATTTCGGTTTCGACCGCAACGGTGCACGCCATCGCGGCTGCGGGACCGATTGCAGCGGTAACCGCGCCGAGCGCAAACCCGGCTATATCCCATAATGGATGCAATATCGTCGGCCGCACCCCGCGTTCGGCGAGCAATTTGTCGAATGCCGCCAAATGCCGCTGTTCTTGTTCTGCCATGTGCGCGATGCTGCGCGCGGCAGGTGTCCGGTCACCCATCACCGCCAGTTGGCCAGCGTAGATCCGTTTTGCACCATATTCGCCAGCTTGGTTAACCCGCAACATGCTGGCGATGTTGGAAGATGTGCCGTGTGAGGTCTTCAATGTGTTTTCGTGCGCCATATGCTCGACAAGATGGCCATTGCACCGCCCAACGACAAGAGGAAATTATAACCCGCCAGCGAAATGCCGAGCAGTGTCCACGGTGCCACGTCGCAGCGGACCAGCGGCGCGTTCATAATCGACTTTAACAGATCATCGCCGGTGCCTGTGATGGTGCTGGTGCATTTGGTCAGCCCCTCCCACCAGCCATATTCGACGCCGGCGTGAAAACCGGCAATCGCGCCGCTCGTTGCGATTGCCAAAGCCGCCAGCGCGACCAATGCACGGCGGTAACCGGGGTTGCCGACCACCGACGCGACCAGTGCAATGCCGACCGCTGCAAAATGGGGATAACGCTGCCACCAGCACATCTCGCATGGGTAGAGCCCACCGATATATTGCGAACCATAAGCGCCGCCCAGCAACGCGGCGGGCAAGAGGAAAGCCAGCCAGTTTATTCGGGCTAAATTCATACCGTTAGTTCTGCGCCTTACCCTTGACCGGTTTTTCGGCGAGCTTCATTGTTTTCGATCCCAGCCGGGTCAACGTTTCCATCGCATAATGCAGTTGGAAATCATCGATACCCTTGGCCTTGAGCTGCTCGGCAGTCATCGCGAAGCGCGGATCGTCGGCGATATCCTCTTCCAATTGCTTATCGTCGGCCTGCACTTCGTTGATCAGATGCCGCCGCAAATCGGTTTCGCGGATCGCGACACGCTTTTTGTAATCGGGGTCGGACAGTTGCGGCACTTGAATATCAGGCTTGATCCCGCCTTCCTGCACCGACCGGCCCGATGG
>JANLRW010000359.1:0-2287 GCA_031361925.1 Sphingomonadales bacterium | reverse complement strand
CGCCCATCTCGCCGTCGGCACCGTCCTGGTCATCCATATCTTGGCTGTCGTAATCGGCCTCGGTTTCCTCGCCTTCGCCGTCCTGCGGTTCGCCGCGTGCGTCGGCCTGGCCAGCTTCGCCTTCGCCCTCATCCTCGCTGTCGCCGTCCTGATCCTGTTCGTCGTCCGCATCTTCCCCGCCCTCATCGGCGTCAGATGGATCGATATCGCCTTCGGTCAGGTTCAGATGTTCGAGCATCGACTGCGTGAGCGCGGCAAATGCGGACTGGTCATCGAGCGCCAGGCCCAGCGCATCGAGATCGCTGCCCGCTTTCTCCTCGATCCAGCCGCGCAGCATATCGACGCCTTCTGCCGCTGCGTCGGGAACAGGCAAGCCGGTGAGCCGTTCGCGGACGATAAGCGAAAGCGCCGTCGAGATCGGCACTTCGTCTGCCGCCTGAGCACGCGAAATGGGATCGGTGCGCAGTTTGAGGTCAAGCGCATGGCCCAAATTGGCAGCAACCCCCGCCATGTTACGCGACCCCAGCGCCTCAACCCGCGCATTTTCCACCGCGTCAAAAGCTGCACCCGCAATCGCTTCGGTCGGGCGCAGCGCGGCATGGCGCGATGCGTTGTGATGCTTCAATTTCAGCGCAAAACTATCCGCAAAACCCCGCGCCTCCGCCACCTGTTCGGGTGGCAACAAACGCCCCGGCATCGGCACCTTGAAATTCTTACCAGCTTGGCTCGGGACGTCGGCGGTAAACGCGAGCTCAACTTCGGGCTCATGCGCCAGCGCACGCGCAGTGCCGGTTAGCACCGATTTGAAATGCTGGAGGGGAGTCTGGTCAGACATCGGCTAGATGATTACTTCTTCTTCGGGTTTGCCGCGCGCCAATCCTTGACAGCCTTCATCGCGCCCGAAACATGGCCTTTGACCCCCAGTTCGGAATACGCAAAAAGGATCTTGCCATCGGGCGCGATGACATAGGTCGTGCGGTTTGATCCGCCCATGACCGGCAGGCTGACGTTATAAGATTTGATGACCGCTTTTGACGCGACGCCGACGGTGAATTTGTTGCGGCACGCCTCGACCGAAAACTTTTTCAACGTATCGACGGTGTCCGCCGACATGCCGATAATCGTCGCACCCAGTGCCCCGAAATCATCAGCAGCTTCGGAAAATTCATGCGCTTCGACAGTGCAGCCCGATGTGAACGCCTTGGGGTAAAAATAAAGCACGACCGGCCCTTTTTTGAGCGCGGTGTTGAGATTGTAGGTGTATTCGTCGCCAGCCAGCACCGCTTTTGTGGTAAAGTCGGTAGCGCGGACGCCGGGTTTTAACGCGGCTGCGGCGGGGGCGGCGGCAAGCGCGAGGGCGACTAACGATATAAGGGGTTTCATTGCTACGTTCCTTTGTTAACTCCGGCGAGCTTAGCCGGGTTTGCCAATCACACTTTCGGGCAAGTCCTTGCCAAACACCCGCTGGTAATATTCGGCGACCAGTGCCCGTTCGGCTTCGTCGCATTTGTTGAGGAAACTGAGGCGGAATGCGAAGCCGACTTCCTTAAAGATCGCGGTGTTCTGTGCCCAAGTAATGACCGTGCGCGGGCTCATGACGGTTGAGATGTCGCCATTGATAAAACCCTGCCGCGTCAGATCGGCGACCTTGACCATATTGGCGACCATGCCAGCATCGCAGCCGGTCGATTTGGCTAGCACGATCTCGCTTTCAACCGCAGCGGGCAGATAGTTGAGCCCGACGACGATGTTCCAGCGGTCCATCTGCCCTTGGTTGATCGCCTGCGTCCCGTGATAAAGCCCGCTGGTGTCACCGAGGCCGACGGTGTTGGCAGTGGCAAACAGGCGGAAAAACGGGTTGGGGCGGATGACGCGGTTCTGGTCGAGAAGCGTCAGCTTGCCCTCGGTTTCCAGCACGCGCTGGATGACAAACATGACATCGGGGCGGCCAGCGTCATATTCATCGAAAACCAGAGCGGTCGGCGTTTGCAGCGCCCAAGGGAGTAAGCCTTCGCGGAATTCAGTCACTTGCTGGCCATCGCGTAGCACAATCGCGTCGCGCCCGACCAAGTCGATGCGGCTGATATGGCTGTCGAGGTTGATGCGGATGCACGGCCAGTTCAGCCGCGCAGCAACTTGTTCAATATGCGTCGATTTGCCGGTGCCGTGATAGCCCTGCACCATCACGCGGCGGTTGAAGGCAAAGCCGGCAAGGATGGCCAACGTTGTGTCAGGATCGAACACATAGGCCGGATCCAGATCCGGCACGCGGTCGTCCTTCACCGAA
>JANLRW010000344.1:0-9065 GCA_031361925.1 Sphingomonadales bacterium | reverse complement strand
GCGTTGGGTGTTCCCGTTTTCGTGGCATTGGCGTTCGAACTATGGCTCAATGCCAATGCATTGTTCAACCATAGCAACATCGCGCTGCCCGCCCGTGTTGACCGTTGGTTGCGCCATATCCTCGTGACGCCTGATATGCACTTGGTTCACCACATTATTGTTCCGTCCGATCAACACCGTAATTATGGCTTTGCGTTGACCATCTGGGACCGGGTATTTGGTACCTATGCTGGATATCACACGAGCCAACCCACAGGGCTTACCGGCGCCCAGAATGCCGATAGCGCCAGCGCCGTATGGAGCATGAGCCTGCCTTTTCGCAAAGTTAACTGAACGATTGACGACGTGCCAAGCACAGCGCAGATTGTGCGGCGAGCGAGTGGGGGGAGGACAGAGATGCGCCGGGTTTCAATGATATTGGCGGCAAGCGTGATGGCAATGACGGTCGCGGGATGCGACCGTGAAAAAACGCGGTCAATTTTTGGCCGCGACGACGAAACAAAAATCATCGACACCGCCTATCCCGAAAATGTCTATTTCGGCGACACGCATTTGCACACGTCCAACTCGTCTGACGCATTCGCATTTGGGGTGCGTTTAGGGCCTGAAGAAGCATTGCGCTTTGCGAGTGGCAAGAAAGTCACCGCGACAATGGGGATGAAGGCAAAGCTATCGCGCCCGCTTGATTTCCTCGTCATCGCCGACCATTCGGATGGCCTTGCCGCACTGAAAGCCATCCATGACGCGCCGCGCTTTATGCTGCGCGACCCATTGCTCGAACGCTGGCACGACGAGCTGCAAAAAGGGCCAGAGGCATCGGCGCGTGTCGCCCGTGAACTGATCGACCGGTTCTCGCAGCGCACGTTACCAGCAGCGATGACCGACCCGGAACAAAATGCTGAGCGGACAAAAGACACTTGGACCGAGCATACTTCTGTTGTCGAGCGTTACAATAAGCCGGGCAAGTTCACCGCGTTCATGGGCTTCGAATACACTCTGACACCCAAAGGCGATAACCTGCACCGAGTCGTCATTTTCCGCGACGGGAAGGACAAGGCCGATATGGTGCTGCCTTATTCCTCGCTGGTGGGCACGACGCCCGACATGCTGTGGGACTATATGGACGGCTATGAAAAAGCGACGGGTGGCAAAATGCTTGCCATCCCGCACAATTCGAACCTGTCGAATGGGATGATGTTCCAGATGACGATGCCGGGCGGGCAAGCCATGAATGCAGATTACGCGCGGCGGCGGGCGGCGCGTGAGCCGATTGTCGAAGCAACGCAAATAAAGGGCGATAGCGAGGCGCATCCATTCTTGTCGCCCAATGACGAATTTGCCGGGTTTGGCACCACCGCTTGGGATATCGGAAACCTGGATAACTCGACTCGCAAAACGAACGACATGCTGCCCGGGGATTATGTTCGCGAAGCACTGAAGCGCGGCCTGTTGATTGAGCAGAAAACCGGCGTCAATCCGTATAAATTGGGGATGATCGGGTCGACCGACAGCCACACGGGCCTTGCGACCGGTGACGAGGACAATTTCTTCGGCAAATTTTCCGCAAATGAACCGAGTGCAACCCGGGCATCGCGCGTCCAAAGTTTGGGCAGCGCCAGCCTTGACCGGTTCGGTTGGCATTATCTGGCTGGCGGCTATGCTGCGGTTTGGGCAACGTCGAATACCCGCGCCGCCATATTTGATGCGATAATGCGGCGCGAGGTTTATGCCACAACAGGGCCGCGCATGATTGTCAGATTCTTTGGCGGATGGGACTTTGCTGATGCTGATTTGAAGGGCAACTTTGTCAAGGCTGGCTATGCGCGCGGCGTTCCTATGGGCGGCGATCTCAAAGCGGGAAGCGGGGCGCCGCGCTTCATGCTCTCGGCGCTCAAAGACCCGGTTGGGGCCAATCTTGACCGGGTGCAGATTGTTAAAGGCTGGGTCGATGCGTCGGGAAAGCTGCACGAAAAGGTATTTAATGTGATCTGGGGCGACGCCGAACGCCGCAGGCTTGGCGCAGATGGAAAGCTGCCACCGGTCGGCGACACGGTCGATATTGCCAAAGCGAGCTACACCAACAGCATCGGCGATCCCGAACTGCAGACGATCTGGAGTGATCCCGAATTCAATGCAAATGTCCGAGCATTTTATTATGTCAGAGTGCTCGAAATCCCGACCCCGCGTTGGGTTCTCTACGATGCACTGCGTTACGGTGCAAAGCTGTTGCCTGGCACACAATTGAAGGCACAAGAGCGGGCGTATTCATCACCGATCTGGTATCATCCAAAAACCAGCTAGAACTATTCGGCTTCGATTTCGGCAAGAATCGGGTCGGGGTCGGCTATGCCCATCAAGCGGCGCATCGCGAGCCGCGCCAGCCGTTGCGTTTCGACCTTTCGCCGTGCTGCCGCCAGCGGAACCAACGCCGCAGGCCTAGCGATTTCAGCATCATAAGCATCAGCGATGATAAGCCCGGCTCGTTCGGGCAAAAATGCGTCGCCTTCGAGCGGATTCACGTCAAAGCCAGCGGGCACTGCCCAGAAAAAGCGGTCGCAAAACCCAAGATACTCCGGCCATTTCTGGTCGCCGAGTAAATCGGCGCGCGAACATTTGATCTCAACGATGATGATCTCGCCCTTAAGGTTAATCCCCATCAGATCGGCGCGCCGGTGATTGCGCAAACCGACTTCTGGCTGAACCATGATCTGGTTGCGCAAGAAAAGCCGCGAAACGCCGCGCGCCACCGATGGCGCGCCTGAAAAAAGTTCGGTGACCGGATTACTTGCCATCGTCAAGCGATAGAACAGGACACGAACAAAATAAAGGCCCCAAAATCGATGCCTTCATCTTTTTACGGTTTCAGCGGCCCATCACCGATAGAAAATATGATTGTCTACCGAGCCAAGGCGGGTCAGGCGCCAGCCCGGCGATACGTGCCGTGCGTGGAAGAATAACGCGCCTTCGACCGGGCTTTTCCAGCTGTTGGTCAGCGCAATTTTGCTGATAGCGACGGCGTTGCGCCAGTTATTGCTACCGGTATCGATCCGCGGCATCGAATTTCCGCGAACGAACGAAAACTGGCTTTTCTGGTACACCACGCCGCAAAGTGACGACGGGAAGCGGCCCGATTTGGCGCGTGCCATCACGACGCGGGCAACGGCCAATTGACCGGGGAGCGATTCGCCTTTTGATTCAAAATAAACGGCGCCGGCGAGGCATTGCTCTTCGGCGTTTAGCGAGCCGTTGGTATCCTGCATCCGAACCAGCTCGGCGAGCGAGGACGCCGACATCGTGTCGGGGCTTTCATCCTGCGCATCAGCACTTTCTTGGTTAAGGTCCATCACCGGACCACCGCCGTTACCGGGGGTAAAAATGATGTCGCCGTTGTCGGTGAGTTTCGCAGTGATCTTGCCTTCTTTGGCAAGCATCGCAGTGTTTTGATCGGAAGCCAGCTTGGCTGTATCCACGATGATCATATCGGCGCTAAGCGCAGTGCTTTGGCTGTTGCCAAAAGCAAAACCCGGATCGGCCGTAATCACCGCTGACCCTAGGGTAACAGAAACGGCCGCGACAGTCGCAGCCTTCAAAAATTTTGACATGTAATAAGCAATTTACTGCGGCGGCACCAGCAAACAGGCTTTTTTCTTGTTTATTACGGCCTGTATTTTGTTGCATCCGACTCGCGTGTTTGCCCCGGGCACCCCTATTTGTAACCCGCGTCGCAACCTTCGCTACTCAGCTATGGCTCATTTATTGTGCAGTGCAACAAAGTCAAGTGGTGGTGGCCAAAAGTCCGCTCAACCGTTCTGGCGATGCGACGTCCAGTTCGATTACCCACAAATCGGGGTCGCGCTCGGCGCGCTTTTGCCACGTTGCACTAATATCCGCTTCAATATCTGCGGCTTGCAACGCCACCTGTTGCCACGGAGAACCGCCATCTAACGACGGGAAGCGCTCGAACAGCACGGGATTCTGCCCTCGAACAAGCCCGATTAGCATGATTGCTCCTGCAACCGAATCGCCTTTGCGCAACACAGCGGCGAAATCGCCTTCGGCTTGTGCCATGCGAATAAACGCGGAAACCTGAACTGCGCTGGCGAGCCGTGGCTCGATCAAGCTGCGTCGCGCTCCTCTGGCAGCATCAACAAAGCAAACATCGCATCGGCATCGGCTGCGCCGCGCAATTGGCTACGAAACTTCTCATCGCGAAATAGCCGCGATATTTCTGCCAGCGCGCGCAGATGCGACGCACCGTCCTGCGCTGGCGATATCAAAGCGCAGACCAAATCGACGGGTTCATCGTCGACCGCATGATATTCAACCGGTTTAGCCAGCCGAACAAAAATGGCGACTGGCATGTCGATGCCGGTCACCTTGCAATGCGGAATTGCGGTGCCGCCGCCAAAGCCTGTCGGCCCCAAACGCTCCCGCTCTACAAGTCCGTCGTGCACGGCACCCGCATCAAGCGCATAATTTTCCGCTGCCAGCGCCGACAGACGCAAAAGCAGATCAGATTTGCTCGAACAATGAATGTCCGCAGCAACGGCTCCTTCTGCGAGCCTGGAAGAAATTCGAATCATAACCCGTTATCTTGCGACCGGCTAGTAACCGGGAGGCAACCCCAAATGTTTGAATAAATTTACGAATTGGTATAAATGCGGCTGAATTCTAAGGTGTAGATTTTGGTTCAACCCACCCGATAGTGCCATCTTCGCGGCGGTAAACCATATTATGTCTGCCAGTGCCAGTGTTTTTGAACAGCAACGCCGGTGTATTGCGCAAATCCATCAACATCACGGCGTCTGACACAGTCGATTCGGGAATATCGACGCTCATTTCGGCAACGATTACCGGCGCATCGGGGGGTATCGCATCGGTCTCTGCGTCGCCGCTATCGAACACGGTATAGGCGGCCTCCTCTTCTTTTAGGGCATGGGCCGACTGGCTATGCCGGTCTTGCAGCCTGCGCATATACCGTCGCAGCTGTTTTTCGATCCGTTCAGCAGCCTGATCGAAGGCGACATGCGCGGTTTGCGCTTCGCCGCGGCCTTTCAGCACCAGCCCCTGCATCACGTGCATGACGATATCGCTGGTAAACCGCTCATGCGGCCCGCGCCCGAATGTGCCGTGCGCCGACAGCGCCTTGGAAAAATATTTTGACGCGATGCCCGACAACCGCGTCTCGACATGGCCCTGCAGTGCTTCTCCGGTCTCTACCTGATGTCCCGAAACCCTGATATCCATATCCAGTCTCCTTGTCTTAAAGCGCCCGCCCGGGATCGAGCCAAAGCGCATCCTTGATATCTGCGATAAAGTCGCCGTGCCTCGCCAACTCCGTCGCGCTCGCGCTGTGCGGGCGCGGTTCGCGATAGGGCCTTGATGTTAGCAGGCTCGTGGTGGTGTTAATGTCATTGGCCAAACCGGCCGCATCGTCGACCAAACCAAGACCGATCTGGCGACCGCCAGTCAGTTCGATATATAGATGCGCCAAAAGTTCCGCATCAAGCAACGCGCCATGCTTCACTCGGTGACTGCGGTCGATGCCGTAACGCGTGCACAGCGCATCGAGCGACAATTTGGCACCGGGATGCCGGACCCGGGCAAGGGCAACGGTATCGACCATGCGTTCCAGCCCAATCGGGGGTCGTCCACATTTTTGCAGTTCGCTGTTCAGAAAGCCGAAGTCGAAGCTGGCATTGTGCGCGACCAGCGGACAATCGCCCAGAAACGCAACCAACTCATCGGCTTTTTGTGAAAAATACGGCTTATCTGAGAGAAATTTGTCCGAAAGCCCGTGCACATTTTCAGCCGCAGACGGCATCGCTCGTTCGGGGTTAAAATACGCGTGGTAGACATTACCGGTCATGATCCGGCCCACCATTTCGATACATCCTATTTCTACCATCCGGTCCCCGGTAAGGGGATCAAAGCCGGTGGTTTCGGTATCGAAGATTATCTCTCTCATTCTGAGTCGGATATTGGCCTGTTTTGCGGATTACGCAAGGGCTGCGCGTAAGCTTTTGACAAGTTCGCGCACCTGCGCCCGTGTTTCGGCCAGACTGCCACCGGTGTCGATGACATGATCAGCGCGCGCGCGCTTGTCGGCATCGTTCATTTGCAGCGCCAATATATGTTCGAAGCGGTCGGTGGTCATGCCGGGTCGGGCCAACACCCGTTCGCGCTGGACAGGTGCCGAAGCGGACACGACGATGGTGGTATCGACCGCCATATGGCCGCCTTTTTCAAACAGCAAAGGGATGTCAAACAGGATGACGTCTTCGTTTTCGTTCTGGACGACAAACTTCTCGCGGTGTCGGGCAACCGCTGGGTGGATGATCGCCTCCAGCTTTGCCAGCCGGTCCCGGTCGCCGAGCACCGCCGCTCCCAAGGCCTGACGATCTACCCCGCTTTCACCGGTAGTCCCGGGAAACGCTGCTTCGATTTCACGAACCAGCTCACCGCCTGCCGCCTGCATCATATGGACGCAAGCATCGGCATCGAAGATCGCGACACCCTCATCAGCAAACATCGCCGCAACGGTCGATTTACCCATGCCGATCGAGCCAGTGAGGCCAAGAACGAGCGGCATTTTCATGCGAGCAATTTTGCTCTCAATTCATCTTCGCCGTCGTTTGGCGGTGCCACGCCAAAAAACAGTTCGAAGGCGATCGCCGCCTGCCCGACGAGCATTTCGAGACCGTCGACGGTTTCCAGCTGACGCGCGCGCGCTGCCTTCAACAGGCCGGTTTCAACGGGCGCATAGACCAGATCATAAACTAGCGCATCATCAGGCAATGGCACCAGATCCAGCATAAGCGGATCTTGACCCGTCATCCCGAGCGGACTCGCATTGACCAGCAAAGCCGCTTCGGGAAGCCGCGCGTCCATCGGCAAAACGCGGCCCTTCAAACCGAAATGCGCGAGCAGCCCTGCTGCGCGTAAGGCATTGCGGGCCAGCATAACAACCTCGCCGACATCGGCTTGGGCGAGTGCGAACAGCACTGCGCGCGCCGCACCGCCCGAGCCGATAACGATGGCGGTGTCGTCAACCAAAGGCAGATCGGAGATCGGCCCGTAGAAACCGCCTGCATCGCTGTTCGTCCCCGTCAGCGTTCCGCTTTCATCGCGGAACACGACGTTGATTGCACCAATCGAATTGCGAATCTCGCCGGGATCGGCAACATATTCGAGCGCGGCGATCTTGTGTGGAATGGTGATATTGCACCCGCGCCATGCCTCGTCATTGCGCCGTTCGGCAAAGTAACCGCCCAATTTTTCCGGGGTAATGTCCGTTGCCTGATACCGCGCGACGATACCCAACCGGTCGAGCCAGAACTGGTGGATCAATGGCGACTTGCTGTGGCCGATGGGATGACCGATGACTTCTGCATAGGGAATCATGTCGGCAATGTCCCGCGAAGGCGCAAATAGTCAAGCACCGGTAATAAGGGCAAACCAATGATGGTGAACTGGCTACCCACTACCGAGGCGAATAACTGCGCACCCTCGGCCTCGATCCGGTAACAACCGACGCAGTGGCGGATTTGCTCCCAATACCGTGCCACATAGCCCTCGATGAATTCATCGCTTAGATTGCGCATTGTCAATTGCGCGGTATCGACAATCCGCCAAACCGGCGCGCCGCCCTCGCAGATGACCGCAGCACTCACGAGCCTGTGTGTCGATCCAGACAGCGTTTTCAGATGCGCTATGGCGTCATCGGCATTTCTCGGCTTATCGAGAAAACCGCCGTCAGCAGTCACCAATATCTGGTCGCATCCAAGCACAAATTCTTCGGGAAACTTGCGGGAAACCTTAATTGCTTTTGCCTCCGCCAGAGCATCGGCAATATCGCGCGGCTTTGCGCGGTCTTCGATCATCGCATTTTTGATGCTATCCTCGTCAACCGCCGGATTGAGTGACTCCACGTCGACACCGGCGCCGCGCAACATCGCCAAGCGACCTGCGCTTCCCGACGCAAGGATGAGTGTCATGCCGGTTTGACCTGTCCCAACTCGCGCTCGTTGAAAAGGTTAATAATCGCCGCCGCCGATTCCTCGATGGAACGTCTGGTTACATCAAGCACCGGCCAGTCATTATCGGCAAACATCCGCCGTGCGGCTGCGACCTCGGCCTTGACCTTTTCTTCGTCGACATAGTCGGTATCGGGCGACTGGTTGAGCGACAGCAGTCGGTTACGTCGCACCTGAACCAGCCGGTCAGCACTGGTCACAAGCCCGACCACCAATGGATGCTTCAGCGTAAACAGATTGGGTGGTGGTGGCGCTTCGGGGACGATCGGAATGTTGGCAGTTTTATATCCGCGATTGGCCAAATAAATGCTCGTCGGCGTTTTCGAAGTGCGCGAGACCCCTGCGAGCAAAATGTCGGCCTCTTCCCAATTCTGCGAATTGAGCCCATCGTCATGCGCAATAGTGAACTGGATCGCGTCGACGCGGGCGAAATAGGCGGCGTCCATCACATGCTGACGGCCGGGCCGGGCCTTTGCTTCTTGGCCAAGCATATTTGACATTGCATCGCTCACTGCATCAAGCGCGGCCACCGCGGGTAAGCCCAGCGCACGGCACCGGGTTTCAAGCGTTCGGCGCGTATCGCGGTTGACCAGCGTAAAAAGAACCAGTCCGGGGTTGGCTGCAACATCAACCAAAATACGTTCAAGATGCGTTTCAGAGCGCACCATCGGCCAAAAATGTTTAACGACGTTATCAACGCCGTCGAATTGCGCCAATGCTGCTTTCGCGATATTCTCCAGCGTCTCGCCAGTGGAATCCGACAACAGATGGAGATGAAAGCGCTGGCTCATTAGGGTCAGAACTTGACTATAGCGCGTCTGAGGCGGCGAAATAGCTTTCGTCTCGGGCGGGAATGCGTGCAGGACATAATGGTTCTATGTCCAAGCGTATTTGCGGTCGAGATCGAAGCCATTTTGCCGTCCTACGGATTTGACCGATTTTGTCCATTGCTGCCTTAGCAAGGCTCGACTTAGAACCACTAAGTCAGCGCCACGCCGCCTTGCACTGAACAAAATCACTTCAAACCTC